>JBCCEF010000016.1 GCA_039030395.1 Acidobacteriota bacterium | reverse complement strand
CTCTCTAGGGGGAACCGCCGACGACGACAAAGCCCGCCCAGAAGAAAGGATCCGAGAGATTGCCTTTTTCGAAGAACATCTCGAGCTGCGCCATCTGTAGAGCGTTTTCGGGGGAGGCCCCCTCACCCAGGTGTTTGTAGAAACCGCTCATCAACGCTGCAGAAGCGCCATCATCTACCCGCCAAAGGCCGCCCACCACCTGAGTAGCGCCACTGAGCAGAAAGGCATGGGTCAGGCCAAAGAAACCCTCTCCGGCAAACTGGCGACCCAAGACGCCTTCACAACCGCTGAGCACGACCAACTCCGGCCGCATTTTCAGCCGGTGAACCTGCCAGGCGTAGAGATCCTCCCCTCGCGACAACCGAATGCGAGAAAGCCCCGGCTCCTTCGAGTCGATTTCAATGTGGGTCGCGAAATGCCAGACCTGCGCGCCCGCTACGGCTTCACTGCCGAGCAGGCTCAAGGTCGCGTCGGCGCCGAGGGCGACAATGTGACGCTGACGAGGGGGTAGGTAGGGCAGGATGCTCGTGATCTCTCGGCGAGTACCGTGCAGGCGCTCGGTGCCAGCGGCGAAGGCCGGGTCGCCAAGCAACAGGACCTCGGCATTCCCCAATCGCTTCATCGCTCGACGCTGGAGGGCTAGCCACGCCGTGATCGACTGGATTCGTGTCACCGCATAGTCCTCCAGAATTCTGCGGTCCGACTCCGGAATCGGAAGGTACCCGAAGGGAATCCTCTCCAACTCACCCTCGGTCAACAGCAGAAGACGATTACGCCCCTCGAGGCAACCGAGAAAAGGGGGCAGCAGAGCTTGCGACAGGGCCTCCGCGTGACCCTCGCGTTTCACCCACAGCGACGGGCTCGCCGCCGGAACACTCAGGCCGTCCGCTAGCAGCGCGGCTCGTTCTTCGATTTCCGTTCTCGGAGGCAGCTTGGCGGCGGCGCAAAGGCCCTCCTCGGTCACCGCCCAGCCGTAGCTGGCGCTTTTCCCGAGTTCGTACATCAAGACCGCGAGGTCGTCGGGAAGCTCGGCGACGAGGTCCGACAAAGCCAACGGCTCGCGGAGGCCGGTTTCCCGAAAAGCCGGATTGCGTGCCAGGCGTTGGTTGCGAAGGGTCGAGAGGCGCTCGAGAAGAACCCGCATTTGGGCCGGGTCTCTCTGGTCCCCTGCGCCTCCCATCGGCCCCCGAAGGATCGCGGTCAGCTCTTTCTCCAAGATCCTTCGCTCGGCTTCCTCCTCCGCTGTCTCGCCCTCGGCCTCGCTGTCGACGATCAAATCTCCCAGGGCCCGGCCACGGGAGCGCTCGACGAGGTTGAAGGCCTGTTCGAGAAGGTCGCTCGTCGGATCCCTCAAACCACGCTCCATCTGGATTTGTACCGCCAGCTCGAAGGGCCGTTGTTGAGCGGCGAAATACGACGACTGGAGGAGCACATCATCGAGATCCCGGCGCTGATCCTCCGCCTTGTCAACGGCCGTCCGCAGTACCGCAAGTGCGCGGTCCAGTTCTTCGAGCTGAATCAGTGCTTCAGCTTCACCGATCCCCGGAATATGGGAACTCCACGCACTCCCCGATTCCTCGAAAAGGGACACAGAACTTTGAAACTTCTCCAGGGCACTGCGGTAATCCCCGAGAGCCATACGAGCGTTCGCTTCGCTACGCCGAACCTGGGCCCGATCCGCCGGGTCGTCGAAAGACTGGAAAGATCTCTCAAACAGACCGAGGGCGTCTTCAAAGTCACCGCGCCAATACGCCAGCACGCCCGAATTGTGGAGGTTCACCGCCCTCTGATAATCCGAAGCCGCGAATTCCACGGCTTGCCGTCGGTGCTCCTCGGCCGTTTCAAAATCGCCGCTCAAGGCATAGATTACGGTTCCCAGAGCATGGGCAATCGCCAGTTGATCCTTCGGCACGATATGCCTTTCACGCCAAGCTTCGAGCGCTTTGTCCAGAGCCGTTTGCGCCCCTGGCAACTCGCGCAGCTCCAGGTAAATGCGGGCTCGGCTGTGCCAGGCACTCGCCCGAACGGCCAGGACATCGTCGTCGACCGGGGCATCCTTCAGGACCGCGATGGCTTCGATATAGGAGTCGGTTGCTGCGCCGAGATCGCCCTTTTTCTTCCACAGCAGGCCGAGTCGCTGATGAGGCACCGCCAGGGAATACGGGTCGCCCGCTCGCTCTCGCAGAGGTATCGCTTGCAAGAAGGCATCGATCGCCTCATCGAGGTGGCCGCGATCCTCCTCGAGTTCAGCAATTCCCTCCAGCGCCGCGGCCGACTGGAACGGATCGTCCCTCGTTTCGTAAAGTCGAAACGCCTCTCGAAATCGCTCAATCCCTTCGGATCGGTGCGATTCCACTGCCTGAGGTGAGTACGAGGGGTCATTCGCGGCGGTCCGGGAGAGGTCCCGGGTCGCCAGTGCCCACTGGAAATGGCAGTCCGCTAGCCGGGTGACATCTTGGAGGACCTCGAAAACTCCTGTGGCCTTCTCAAACCACCTTCTGGCCTCTAGCGACCGAGCGCTTCGCCGGGCCAATACCCCCGACCAGAACCATCGTTCGGCCCGCGAGGCATCATGCTCGATGGACGTCGCTGGCCGCGACGGGTTCATCACGACGCGGACGCGGCCGCCGGATATGGGAGGCGCCGATTCGAGCAGAATCAGTCGATGTCGCCCGGCCTCCTCGGTGACCGCGCGAAGGCGCTCTTGGCCCTCGGGACCGGTCCAGCCGTCCACTTCCCATAGCAGTTGGCGATTCGGCCCCTCCCAGAGCAAAGCGACATCATAGGATTCCTGCTCGACCATGACATCGACCAGAACTCCGGCGTCGAACGCCCGATCTACCAGGACGACACCCGTCTCGGGAATCTTCTCTATGAGCCGTTTCTGAGGCGCGTTGTGGGGGCGATCACCGGCCGAAGTGGATGCCAGCAGGCCGAATATCGCCACCCAGCTCAGCTCGCGCAGTCCCGGCTTCGGCCGTCGAATCACCGAGCGGACTCGACCACGTCCAAGAGGAAGACCCCCACCACTCCACCGCTCAGTTCGCGCAACTCGATGCGATAGGTGCCTTCGGTATCGAAGATCCTGGCCGGCAGGCGGACCCACAGCTTGCTCTCGTGATCCACGGGCTGGTCCCCGGCATCCACCGGCAATCCCGGTGACGTCCAGCGTCGTGCCCAGGAGCCCTGGTCGTTTTGTAAGACGACGATCCGAAACAGACCACGAATCTCGTTCTCGAGCCGCTTCAACTCCAGGTCATAGTGTTCCCGTCCGTCGTCGATCACGAGTTCCGGAAGGCGTTGCGCTCCTTGGCCACTGCGGGTCGTCGCAACCGGCTGGAGCCAAAGATCGGCCGTCTGGGACAGCGGCTCCGGCGCCGCCGGAACGGAAATCCGCTGCATACCTGCCCACAGAGCCGTCCCGGCAACGAACAACAAAAGGACGGCCCGAAATGCCGGCTCGAGTCGCTTGAACGGCGAGAATGGCGCCAGGAAACTGGACAGGTCTCGATACTCAGCCAGGCATTGGTCACAGGTCTCCAGGTGAGCCTCGAGTTCCTGCCGTCGCGCTGCGGAAACTCGGTCGGTGTAAAAGTCCTCCCACTCCTCCAGCTCCGGATGAGGGCCGGTGAAGGATCTTCCCTCTTCGAGCGCCAGACGAGTCGCTCCGACGATCTCCATTTCGCTGTAAGTCGGTCGATCGGGTGGATTCTTGGCTACGCTCTGCATTTCCGAACTCCTCGTCCCCGGGGATCCCGATGATCGAAGTGAATTTCGTCGGTGAGGGGATCTCTGTACAAAAGCGCCCGAAGCGGGTCACTTTCGCTCCACTCTCCACCCTCGTCGTCCGTAGGGTCGATGCCCAGCCCAGCCATCTATTTCAGACCCTTTGCGAGCTTACTTCGCCCGTTCTTGAGGTGGACTCCCACCGTATTCGGCGCGATCCCCAAGCGCGCCGCAATCTCCTTCAAAGAGAATCCGTATGCTTTCAGGATCAGACACCGGCGCTGTTGGCGAGGCAGCTTCTGGATGCACCGGACGACCCTGCGCCACCATTCCTCGGTCACGGCGTCTTTGTCCGGTGATCGCCCACGGCGGTCCTCCAACTCGAAGTCTTCCGGAACTGGATCCACCGGCCTGAGCCTTTTGGTCCATTCGTAGTAGGCATTGCGGGCGATTCGGAAGACCCAGGTCTCCAACGAACTCTCGCCGCGAAAGGTCCCTACCCTTCTATAGATTCGATAGAAGATGATTTGGGTTAGGTCTTCACGGTCGGCGAAGGACGAAACGCCTTTCCGGTAGAGGAATCGCTCGATCTTTGGATAGAGGCAGTCGTAGATGAGGGTATAATTCTCGTTCGCACCGCGGCTCCGCTGCAGCTCCCGGGCGGCCTTGAGCAGAGCCTCTCTCGAGCACCGCCCCTCCCTCCTCAACGGTCCATCCCTCGCGGATTCGGCGGGCAGCGCGGAATCCTGACGAGCCTCTCGTGCTCGCCGCATGGCACTTGACCAGCTCCACCACGACGGGTGGTTCTCCGCCTCTCAGTCAAAGTCCGCAAGCCGTCCTACCGCCCCCGAGCCAGCCAGATCGGCCCCCGGCCGAGGCGCGATCGAATTTGACGCGAAAGAACTCCAGTGCAGTTTGCATTGCAGTATACCCGTAGACTTCGATTTCTTCAAACACGATGTTGAGCCGGCGCACGGTAGACATGTTCGGCGCCTGCGGTCACACTCCAGGTCATGGATCCCACTTCCTTCGATCGTCAGGCCCCGACCTTCGACGCTCGAGCCGGCCTGCCGGATGGCGCCCTCGCAGCGATGGCCCGAGCCGTCGCCGTCGAGGTTCTTTCGCCTGCTGCCGGCTGGCTGGTGGAGGTGGGCGCGGGTACCGGAAGACTGGGCCGCCGCCTCGAAGAGGCATGCGGCGCCTATGTGGCCTTCGATGGATCTTTCGAAATGCTGAGCCGAACCACCTGGGCGAGTGCGCCGAGGGTCCAGGCCGACGGGCGGAAGCCTTGGCCCTTCGCGGACGGCTCGGCTCGGGCAGTCTTTGCTTCCCGCGCGCTCCATCTGTTCGAGCCGGAGCATGCGGCGCGGCAAACGATGCGCCTTCTGGGCCCGCGTTCCGGAACCGCGCTCCTCCTCGCTTCCCGGCGGCGGGCGGCGGAAAGCGTGTCCGAGCGCCTGCGCCGGGAAATGCGGCGCAGGCTCGCCAAACAGGGCATTTTCGGCAAGGCGCGCGGGCGCTTCGAGAAGCGGTTGTTCGAACACTGTTGTCAGCAGGGCGCCGCGGTGATAGAACCAGTGGCCGTCTCGTCCTGGAACAGCACGGTGACGCCTGCCGATGCGATCGCCAACTGGCGTTCCAAGGAAGGTCTCGCCGGCCGCGCGGTTTCCCCCGCCGTCCAGGCCGAGGTGCTCGAACAACTCACCGCGTGGGCGGAGACGGAGTTTGGCGATCTCGCCGAGCCGCGCGAAGTGACCATGGCCTATGTTTTGACGGGGGTTCGTTGGTCCTGACAAGGAGGAAATCGTGAAGGACGAATTGCTTACCGCCCTGGGAAAGACGCTGGTCTCCGGCTCTTTGACGGACGATCGGGTGCTGGCCGAGACGTCGACCCAACCGGTGGTTCAGATCCTGCCGCAGGCAAATGTTCTCAAGATCGGCGGCCAGAGTTTCATCGACCGCGGTCGATCGGCGGTTTTTCCCCTGATCGACGAAGTGGTCGAGAATCTAGGCCGGCACGAGATGATTCTCGCCACCGGCGCCGGCACTCGCGCCCGCCACGCCTACAGCGTCGGAATCGACCTGGGGTTGCCCACCGGAGTGCTGAGTGTCCTCGGCACCTTCGTGTCGATGCAGAACGCCCGCATGTTGCACTATCTGCTGGCGAAGCACGGCATCCCGTTCATCGAACCGGTGCAGTTCCCGCAGCTTCCCCTCTACCTGGCGGAACGCGGGGCGGTGATCTTCTTCGGCATGCCGCCCTACACCTTCTGGCACCGCAATCCGGAGGTCGGCCGGATCCCGCCGCACCGCACGGACACCGGCGCCTATTTGATCTCCGAGGTCTTCGGGGCTCGCTCGATGATCTACATCAAGGACGAAGAGGGGCTCTACACGGCAGATCCCAAGAAGGACAAACACGCCAAGTTCATTCCCCAGGTCACCGTTTCCGAGCTGCTGGAAATGGACCTTCAGGACGTGGTGGTGGAACGCTCCGTCCTCCATCTGATGCAGAGCGCCCAGAATCGTCATTCGATCCAGGTGATCAACGGCCTGGTGCCCGGCAACCTGACCCGTGCCCTCGCCGGCGAGGCCGTCGGCACGACCATTACGGCGGACTCCTGATGAATGTGAACGACAAGCGTCACCACCTCGACTCCCTCTTGATGCGCGAGAGCCTGCTCGACAAGGATCTGCAGGAACGCACCGAAAGCCCGGTGTTCCGGATGCTGCCGGACGCCCATGTGGTCAAGATCGGCGGCCGCTCGATCATCGATGGCGGCCGCGACACGCTGGTGCCAATTGTCGACGTGATCGGCCGCGCCCTCGACGACCACAGCCTGATCATCGGTGCCGGTGGCGGCGTGCGCAGCCGGCACGTCTTTTCGATCGGAGTCGATCTCGGTTTGCCCACCGGCGCCCTGGCGCCCCTCGCGCAGGCGGACGCCCTGGGCAACGCCCACATTGTGGGCACCTTGCTGGCACCGCTCGGCGTGGTGGCCATTCCGCCGGAGATCTTCGGTCACCTGCTGCCGCTGTTTCTCAAGACGGCACCCGGCGTGATCTTCAGCGGCGTGCCGCCGTACGCCCTGTGGGAACATCCACCGACGGTGGGCCGCATCCCGCCACACCGGACGGACGCCGGGGCTTTCCTGTTGGCGGAGTGTTTTGGCTGCCGCTCGGTCACCCTGGTGAAGGATGTCGACGGTCTTTACGATCGCGATCCGAATCAACACCAAGACGCGGATTTCATCCCGGAAATCACCGTCGCCGAGCTGCGGGAGCGCCCCTTCGAGACGCTGCCCTTCGATCGGGTATTGATCGACATTTTGGATGCGGCGCGCCTGCTCGACTCTTTCCAGATCGTCAACGGCCTCCACCCGGAAAGAGTGCTCGCGGCGCTCGCTGGGGAGCACGTGGGAACGATCGTTCGGGCGAACTGAATCGGCCCGTGACCGCCCCGTCTTCCCCCGCGCCGGCCCGCGCCGCGCCACCCGACGTCGCTCGGGTGACCGCACTGGGCCATCGCTTCGGGGAGGTCGAGGCGCTGCGGGGAATCAACTGGTCGCTGCCGCCGGGGCGCTTGGTGGCGTTGGTCGGAGCCAACGGCGCCGGCAAGTCGACGCTGTTGGCGATCCTCTCGGGACGCCTGCGGCCGACCGCCGGCACGGTGTTGCTGTTCGGCGCTCGGCCGCGGCCGGATGGGCTGGAGCTGCGCCGCAGGATCTCCTTCTCCGGCCAGCGGCCAGCCCTCGATCCGGAGATGACCGGTCGCGAGCTGATGCAGCTCTTCGCCCTGCTCGACGGCGGTCCCTTGGAGACACCGGGTAGCCGCACCGTGCTCGACGGACTGGGGCTCGCCGAACACCTCGGCCGGCCGGTCAAAGCCTACTCCGGAGGCCTTCGACAGCGGCTACACCTGGCAATCGACGCAGCCCGCCATGCGGAGCTTCAGCTATGGGACGAGCCGACTTCGGCCCTCGATGTGCGCGGCCGAAGTTTTCTGTGGCGCCACCTTGTCGCGGAGGCCCGCTCCGGCAAGGCGGTGGTGGTGGCGAGCCACGACCTCGCCGCCGTCGAGGAGCACGCCGACGAGGTTCTCCTACTCCACCGCGGCCGTACTCTGACGGTCGGGCCGCCGGCCCCTTTGGTGGCCGAGCACGGCCTGGAAACCTTGACCTTCGAGGTATCGGCCGAGGCGCCGGCACCCGCTCCTCCGCTCGCCGGTCTCCCCGGAGTGGTGACCTTCGAGTGGTCCTCGGGCAAGCTTCAGATCGCCTGCCGAGACGGAGCGACAGCCGAAGGTCAGGTTCAGCACTGGCTAAAGAGCCAGGGCCTGGCGGTGCGCGAAGTGAAGCACCGCCAGCCGGACCTCGCGAGTGTCTACTTCCACCTCAGCTCCCAGCCCCTCGCAGAGCCCCACCGCCCCGGCGGAAGGGACGAGGCATGAGCGGCTTTTCGCCACGCGTCGCCGTCGGCTTCTTCCGGCGTACCTGGCGCCGGGTGCTCCGGCGACCGGTGCATCTGACCTTTTCGCTCGTCCAACCGCTGATGTGGATGGCCTTCTTCGGCTTTCTCTTCCAGCGGTTTCCGATCTCCGAGGGCCTCGACTACCGCACCTTTCTGGTTCCGGGCCTGTGTGCCATGACGGTGCTGTTCGGCGCCTCGCAGTCCGGCATCGACTGGATCCGGGACGACCAAAGCCGAATGCTCGAGCGGATGCTCGCCATGCCCTCGCCGGCGACCCATTTGCTCTTCGGCAAGCTGGCGGCGGACACCAGTCGCTTCTTGCTGCAAGCCCTCGCCGTCTTCGCCCTCGGCCTGGCGGTGGGGGCCGGGCCCTTCCGACCCAGCGCCTTCGGCCTGCTGAATGGTGGACTCGCCCTCGGCCTCTTCGGATTCGCCTTCGCCGGTGTGTCGAGCACCGTGGCCCTGTGGACCCGCAACCAGCAGTCGATGGCTACCTTTGTGCACCTGATCAACATGCCGATGCTGTTTACGAGCACGGCCCTGGTCCCCGAGCGAGAGATGCCCGGGTGGCTGGTCGAGATCTCCGTCTGGAATCCCCTGAGCTTGACCGTGAACGCGCTGCGGCCGTCCCTGCTGGCGGCTCGGGGGTTTGATTTCCTAGCCCTCGGGGTGCTGGCGGCACTGGCCGTTGTGGCCTTTCTCACCGCCCTCGGCGCCCTCGAGAGGATCCGCGCTTCATGAAGCTTCGGTTCCGCCGTCTGGCGGGCGCTTCTCTCCTCTTGCTGGCCGTGGCCGGGACGATCACCTGTGCTCCGCAGACCTCTCAGGAAGAGGTGGTGGTGTTCGGCGCCGCCAGCCTGCGCGATGCGCTGGTCGAGGTGGGTGTCGCTTTCCGCCGGGAGACCTCCCTGACGCCGGTGTTCAGTTTTGCCGGCTCGAACGTTCTCGCCCGGCAGCTCGAAGCCGCGCCGCTGGGCGACGTTTTCCTGTCGGCGAATGAACGCTGGATGGACTTCCTGGAGGAGCGCGGCCTACTGGTGCCGGAGTCGCGACGGCCAGTGCTCTCCAACGAACTGGCGCTCATCATCCACCGCGACGCGCCCTGGAACGTCGATGGGGTTGCATGGCTCGGTGACGGCCCCTATCGCCACCTGGCCCTGGCGGATCCAGACTCCGTGCCGGCGGGCCAGTACGCCAAGGGCTACCTCCAAGCCGTTCCCTGGGGCAAGACCGACGCCAGCCTGTGGCAGGCGGTCGCCGGCCGCGTTGCGCCAGCAGCCAACGTGCGGGCCGCCCTGGCGTTGGTGGAAGCCGATCCGGAGATCGTCGGCATGGTGTACCAAACCGATGCCCAGACCTCCGATCGGGTGCGGATCGCCCACCGCGTTGCCGCCGGCCAGGCGCCGCGCATCCTCTATCCGGCGGCTGCCATCGCCGGCAGCCCCAATCCGGCCGGCGCCGGACGTTTTCTCGAGTTCCTGAGTTCCGAAGCGGCCGGTGAGATCTTCGCCGCCCACGGCTTCGCCCCGGTCAGCGACGGAATGGGCATTCGCTGATGGATACGGGCACCTGGACCGCCCTCGCCCTCTCCTTCAAGGTGTCGACGGTCGCCACTCTTTTGGTGCTGATCCCGGCCACGGCGCTAGCCTATCTGCTGGCGCGCAAGGAATTTCCCGGCAAAAAGGTGCTCTCGACGGTGCTCCTTCTGCCGCTCGTCCTGCCGCCGACGGCGGTCGGCTTCATCCTGCTTCGGATCCTCGCCCAGGACGGCCCCCTCGGCCGGCAGAGCCTGGGCTTCGATCTCGGCTTCCTGCTCACCTGGCGCGGCGCGGTCCTGGCCGCCTCGGTGATGGCCCTGCCGCTGGTGGTGCGCACCGCCCGGGTGACCTTCGAGGGCATCGACCCGCGCCTGGAGATGATGGCCCGCACCCTCGGCCATTCTCGCCTCCGCACCTTTGTCGGCACCACTTTGCCGCTGGCCGTCCGCGGACTGTCCGCCGCCGCCATTCTCGGCTTTACCCGGGCGCTGGGCGAGTTCGGTGCCACGGTCACCCTCGCCGGCAGCATTCCCGGCCGCACCCGTACCCTCGCCTCGGCGATCTTCGCCGCCCAGCAGACCGGCGACGACAGCCGAGCCTACGTGCTCTGTGCCGTTGCCCTGGTGGCGGGCTTCGTCTCGATTCTCGCCTCGGAAGCCCTGGCGGGATCCTCCTGGAAGCGCCCGTGACGATTCTCCAGGTCCACCTCCACCTGCCCCTCGACGGTTTTGATCTCGAAGTCCGCTTCGAGACCCGTCGCCACGTGACCGGCCTCTTTGGCCCCTCCGGTTCCGGCAAGACGAGCCTGCTCGAAGGCATCGCCGGCCTGCGCCCGAGGGCCCAAGGTCGGATCGCCCTCGAAAGGGAGGTGTGGCTGGACTCCTCCGCCGGCCGGCGCCTGCCACCGGAACGGCGCCACCTGGGGTATGTGCCGCAGGACGGGCTGCTCTTCCCCCATCGCGACGTGCGCTCCAATCTTCTTTCCGGAGCGGACCGCGCCCAGTCCGAGGAAGAGACGCGCCGGAACCTGGCGGGCATTGTCGAGTTGCTCGAATTGGGGCCTCTGCTGGAGCGCATGCCGGCCCACCTCTCCGGCGGTGAGAGGCAGCGGGTGGCTCTGGGCCGCGCGCTGTGCTGCAACCCCCGGCTGTTGCTGTTGGACGAACCCTTGGCGTCGCTGGACCTGCCCCTGCGCCGGCGGTTGCTGCCCTTCCTGCGCCGAGTGCGGGACGAATGGCAGACCCCCATGCTGCTGGTTTCGCACGATCCCCTGGAGGTGCAGGCGCTGTGTGACGAAGTGGTCGCGCTGCGCCAGGGCCGGGTGCTCGCCCAGGGCGGCCCCGGTGACGTGTTGACGGATCCGGAAGTGTACCCGCTCGCCGTATCCGGCGGTTTCGAGAACCTCTACGAGGGTGAAGTGATCGGGCGCGACGCGCACACCTCGCGCCTGCGCCTGCGGTCCACGCGAGACGTCTCCGGCCCACAGGGAGGCCAGGCGCCCCTGCTGACCGTGCCGCGCACCGAGGCGGCACCGGGCCAGTCTCTGTTGGTCGGCATTCCGGCCCGGGAGGTCATTCTCGCCACCGAGGCTCCCGGGATTCTCTCGGCGCAGAACGTTCTCGCCGGCACCGTCGCCGATCTCGAACCGATGGAATCCCTGCGCCTCGCCCGGGTCGGCCTGGCAGACTCCGGCCTCGACATGCGAATCGAGGTGACGGCAGACTCCGCCCGGGAGTTGGATCTCGCCCCAGGGCGCCCGGTTTTTCTCATCCTCAAGGCCGCCGGCTGCCGTCTTTACGAAAGCGCCGCTCCGGCGGGCTGACAAAACCTCCGGTAGACTGCCGGCTGTTCAGCCCATGGATTTGGAAACCCTCCTGTTTCTCCTCGTTGCCCTGTTGGCGGTGGCGTCCGCGGTGTTGGCGACACAGTCGCGCCACGCCGGCATCGCGAGCCGCAGCCGTGCGGCCTTCTTGCTCTCCCTCGCTCCCCTTTATTCGCAGCTCGGAGCGCCGTACCTGGGGTTGCTCCAGCTCTGCTGGGCGCTGAGCGTCGCCTGGAAGGGCAGGAGCGCCGGGCCGCAGGACTCGAGGAGCGAGACCCCCTGGCTGCCGACGGCGGGCCTGCTGGCGGTGGGGGTCCTGTCGGCGACCCTCTGGTGGTCGACCTACCGGGACTTTCCGCGCCGGCCACCGCGCGGCGCCGTGGCGACCCTCTGGGAGCGGCCGGCGGACTTGCTGGAGCCGCTTTCTCTTGTCGGCTTGATGTTCATTCTCGCCGTTGCGGTTGGCTGGGCCGCCCGGCAGCCGGTGCAGGGTGACAAGGAGTGACCGTCTCCATCGCCTGGTACCTCGCCCTCGCCGCCCTGCTCTTCGCCTTGGGAGCTTGCGCCTTGCGCCGTAGCGAAGGGCGCGCCGTCGAGCTACTGGTGCATGCTTCGATCTTGGCCTTGGTGGCCGGTTCTCGCCTTCTCGACGACCTCACCGGACAGCGGCTAGCCCTGCTCGTGATGGTGATCGCCGCCACCTGGTTCTCGGTCTTTCGGCAGCGAGAGCCACCGCCGAGCAGCGAGGAGGACGAAGGAAGTTCATGACCCTCGCCGACCTTCCCCTGAGCGTGCGGGTCCTGTCGCCGGAACTGCTGCTGGTCGCCGCCGGCGGTGTGCTCGCCGTGGTCCCTCGAAAGGCCGGCTTGGGCACCGCCTCGAAGCGAGTTTCGGTGCTCGCGATCCTCGCCGTCGCCGCCGCTGCCGGTGCTTGGATGTGGGTGGTACCCGACGGCGAGGCCTTCGCCGGACGCCTCGCCGCCACCGAACTCAGCAAGATTCTCGGCCTGTTGATCCTCGGCGGTGCCGGCCTCACGCTGCTCGCGACCCTCGGCGCTGAGCCGGCGAGCCTCGCCGGTCGACGCCTTCCTCTCCTCCTGTGGATCCTCGCCACGGTGCTGCTGGCCTTGCGCTCGCAGGATCTCGTGCCCCTCGGGGTGGCGCTGGCGATCGCCTCCCTCGGGTCCTCAGGCTGGTTTCGGCCGGGCGATCCACGGCGCTCGGAGCACGCGCAATCGGCTTGGGTGGTCACCGCGACGTTCATTTACGCCACCGCCATCCTCTACGGCGAAACCGGCGCCACTCGGATCGACGCCATCGCCGGGGCCTTTGCCGTCGGCCTGACCGGCTCCACCGTCCTCGCTCACCTCGGCCTCTTCCTGCTTCTCCTCGCCACCCTCTGGCGCGGCGGCCTGGTGCCTTTTCATCGCGGCGCTACGGCTCTCTTCGAAACCGTCTCGCCGGCGGTTTTTTTCTTGACGACGGTACTTCGGGTCTTGGGCCTGAGCCTTCTCGCCCGCCTACTGACGATCGCCGTTTACGCCGCGGATCTACCGCGATTCCGGGGAATCCTGGTCCTCGGAGCGGCTTCGATGATGCTCGGGTCGCTGGTCGCTGTGGCGCGCCGGGACCTCCCCGGCACCTTCGGCTACTTGCTGCTGGCCCACTTGGGGATGGCGATCCTGCCGTTGGCCTCGCCGGAGCCGCAGCTTCGGGGCGTCATCTACGCCGCCGCTACCGCTGTTGCGGCGGCGGTGGCCACGGTGGTCGGCATCGCAGACCTTGGCCGGCGGCAAGACTTCGCCGGCCTCGGCCGGCATCGCCCTTCGGCCGCGCTCGGTCTTCTGCTCTCCCTGGCGGCTCTTTCCGGTCTACCGCTCACCGCCGGCTTCGGCAACGCCTGGACCGCCGCACAGTGGGCGCTCGGGCAAGATCTGCCGATCCTGGCGGCCGGTGTGCTGGCGAGCTGCTGCCTCGGTCTTCTGCTGACCGTCCGAATCGGCCGTGATCTGTTCCGCCAGGGGGTGGAAAAGCAAGGAAGGGATACGATGCTGGCGGACTTCGCTTCTTCTGCTGGCTCCCGCCTCGCCCTGTCGGCTGCCGGAGCCGCCTTGATAGGGGGCGGTGTCATCTTTCTCCTGCGACTTGCCTAGAGTGCTCTAAGCCATGCCCGAGTTTTCGCCCCGCACCCTCAATCGGCTGTCCGTGTATCTCCGTTCCTTGCGTCACCTTCAAGCGCAGGGTGTGCGCCGCGTGTCGTCGCGGGAGCTGGCGGAGCGCTATCTGCTGTCCGCCACCCAGATCCGCAAGGACCTCGCCCAGTTTGGGGAGTTCGGCATTCGGGGAGTCGGCTACAACGTGGACCACCTCGCCGCCCACCTGAACGCCCTCTTCGGCCTCGACCAGTTCCATCCGCTGGTGATCGTCGGGATGGGAAACCTCGGGCGAGCGCTGGTGCGGCATTTAGGGTTCAACCAGGGGTCCTTCCGGGTGGTGGCGGCAGTCGATCGCGATCCGGCCAAGATCGGCCTGGCCCTGGGTGACTTCGCGGTACGTGATTTTCGGAATCTCGCCGCGGTGGTAGCGGAATCGCAGGCCCGTATTGGAGTGCTGGCGGTACCGACGGACGAAGCCCAGGGAGGCTACGACGCACTGGTCGACGCGGGCATCGCCGCGGTGCTCAATTTCGCGCCGCAGCGGCTGCGTCAGCGGCCGGAGGTGCCCCTGAAGAATGTGGACCTGCGGGTTCACCTGGAAGAGCTGGCGTTTCAGATCCGGGACGAGGGAGATCCAGCGGAAGGCGCGGACGACTGAGCCTCAGGTCACCCAGCGTCAGCTTCCCGCCCGCCATCACAGCGTCCAGCGACAGCCGAAGCACCACGAATCGCGACCCCCGCCACAACACCTCCGCCGGCGGCAGCCGCAGCCGCTCGCCGGGAAGATCCGCGAGCACCAGCAAAAGGTCCTTCGTCGCGGGGGCCAGCACCACTTCCGAGAAAATTCGTTCGAAGGGCTGACGGTCACCCGGCGAACGCTCCGCGAAACCCTGCTGCGGTACCAAAAAGAGGGCCGGATAGGCCGGCAGGTACCACTGCAGATGGCGGTGCCACGGATACAGAAAGCCTTCGGCCCCGGCGCCGCCGGTACCGGCGAGTTCCATCGAAGCCACCACCGAGGATTCCGGCGGGTAGGCCGAAACCACAGCGACCATCCGGTCCAGTTCGGCCTCGAAACGCCGGATTTCTCCGGCGTTGTGCTCGTGGCGCAGGATGGCGAAGGCACGGTGCTGATCCGGCCTCCGATCCTCACCGAAAAGGAAGACTCCGCCCCCCACCACCGTCGCGATCAGGCCCGCGACGAGCTGTCCACGACGCCCCAGGCCGGACCACAGGACAGCGAAGGCGACCAGCAAGCCCGGCAGGTAGACCAGGGTGTAGCCGGCCTTGGTGATGTGGAAAAGGGCGAAGAAGAGCACCGCAGGCAGAGTCCACATCAGCAGCCAGACCGAGCCTCGCCGCAGCCGGCGCCAGCCGGCGGCCAGGGGAAGGCCGCTGAGCAAGACAGAACACCCGACGAGGGCCGGCAGCATGCCCTGTAGGGTCCATTTGACCATCACCTCGACGTGGTGTGCCAGCGCCGCCAGGCCGGCGCCGTACAGCACCGAGGTCTGCGGCAAGAGGGTCGTAAAGTGGCTCTGGCCGACGGTCCGGTAGATGCCATATCCCCCAGCGGCCGTGATCAACGGCACGAACCACGCCGCGATCGCCGCACCGCCGGTCAACACCCCGAGAGCGAAGTCGCTCCAGGTGGCTTGGCGACGGAGTACCGTTCGCAGGGCGCTGAAGACCAGTAGCGGGAACAGGAGCACCAAGGTCGAGGGGCGCATGCCCCCGGCCAAAGCGAAGGCTGCACAGGCCGTGAGGAACGCTCGCCGCCCCTCCCCCATCCGAGCCGCCAGGTAGGCGAGGATCACCGTCATTCCACCCTCGACGGCATAGACCAGCGGCAACTCGCCGTAAAACCAGAGGAGTGGATTGCTGGCGTAGAGGACGCCGGCCAGGAGCCCGGCGGCGCGGCCGGAGGAATCCTCGCCAGGAGGGTCATCGGCCCGCCCGTCGCGGGCGAGTCGCTGGGCCAGGCGAACCGCCGCATAGGTACCCCCGGCGGCCGTCAGCTGGGAAAGGGTCACCATCGCCGCCAGCGGCGGCAAACCCAACCAGCCCAGAGCTTTACAGAACCCGATGTAGAGAGGATACCCGGGCGGATGCGGTTGATGGGCCGCGAGGTCGAAGTGCTCGATGCCGAGGGCGAACTGGACGGAATCGTGGTCCCACAAGCGCCGGGCGACGAACGGCAGGCGCAGCGCCAGGGCACCGACAGCGAGAGCCAAGCCGTCGCGCCGCAGACTCACGGCCCCACCGCCTCGCCGAGACGGCGTTCGAGCACTGGGTCGATGACTACCGGGTAGGGTTCGCCGCGACTGACCTCCAGGGCACGCAGGCGCAGCGGCAGGCGGCCAAGCTGGTCGAGGCAATGGCGGCGGGCCGCCTCGGCGGGAAAATGCTCGAGGATCTCGCCACCGGCCATCACCGACCGAAGAAGGCGCTGCGCCTCTGGATACTCCCCTTCGGCCTCCCGCGGGATCACCAGGTCGCGCAGAAAGCGGCCGTCGGCCTCGCTCCGAATCACCTGCTTGATGCCCGGATAGCTGCGCTTGCCGGCGCTCGCCTTGTAGTGCATCGAGCGGCGGCCTTCGCGAGTCGATTCGACCAGCTTGTAGACCCCCGAGAGGGCCGGCGCATCGGCCGAGGTGGAAAGCTCGGTACCAACGCCCCAGGCGTCGATCGGCGCCCCGGCTGCCCGCAGATCCGCGATACGCCGTTCGTCCAGGTCGCCGGAGGCGAAAATCTCGGCGTCCGGACGGCCGCCTTCGTCGAGCAGGCGGCGGGCTTTCCGGGCAAGTTCGCCGAGGTCGCCGCTGTCGAGGCGAATGCCCTGAAAGGGCAGGCCGCTGGCGAGCGCTTGGCGCACGCCGGCGAGGGTGTCGTAGGTATCGACCAACAAGATCGAGTGCTCCGGATAGAGCCGGTGGTAGTGGCGGAAGGCGTCCGCCTCGCGCTCGAAGGACATCACGTAGCTGTGCGCCATGGTGCCGACCACGGGAATGCCCTCACGGTTCCCGGCGAGCACATTGGAGGTGGCGTCCACTCCCCCAACGTAGGCCGCCCGGGCCGCCCACAGGGCCGCCTGCGGACCGTGTGCCCGTCGGCTGCCGAACTCCGCCAGCCGGCCTTCCGGGCCGGCGGCCAGGCGCAGCCGCGCCGCCTTCGAGGCGATCAACGACTGGAAGTTCAGGATCGACAGCAGCAGCGTTTCGACGAGCTGCGCTTCGAGCAACGAGCCCGTAACGCTCACCGCCGGTGTTTCCGGGAAGAACACGGTGCCCTCGGCCATCGCCCGCACATCGCCGCGAAAACGGAACGACGCCAAGGTCTCGAAGAAGTCTTCGCCGGCGCGGGAGAACATCGGCAGCGATCGCAGATAGGCGAGTTGCTCCGCTCCGAAGCGCACCGCCGCCAAGGCCGCCAAGGCTTGCGGTAGGCCGGCGAACACGAGGAAGTTGCGCTGCCTCGGAAGGCGGCGTACCCACAGCTCGAAGGTTGCCTGCACTGGCGGTCCGTCCCCCTGCCGCCGATGGTATGCCCCGGCCATGGTGAGCTGGTACAGGTCCGTCGCCAGGGCGAGGTCCGCGGAGGAAAGCAGGAGAGGGTCGGGTTGGCTCATGAGTTGCCGGTTCTACCCCTGCCCGCCGCCGTTGGGACGGTAGAAGCTCAAGACGGTCTCACCGTAGCGCCGCTCGTCCACTTGTAGTAGGGCCGGCACCTTCGAAGGCATCGGACGTCGGGCGGAGTGCTCCAGCACCAGTTCGCCGGCGGCGGCGAGGAGCGGGCCGACGGCGGTGAGGAGGTCGTCGTAGGCGCGGTAGCCGTAGGGGGGATCGGCGAAAACCAGTTGGAAGGTCGGTGGGATCGGTTCCGACCGCAGGCGCTTGAGAACCGCCACCACCTCACCGCGCAGGACCTCCACCCTTCGCGAGCCGACCGCCGCGAGATTCTCTTCGAGCAAATTCGTCCGCTGATCGACGGCCACCACCTCCCCGGCGCCCCGCCCCTCGCCTTCCAGGCTGATCGCTCCGCTGCCGGCGAACAGATCGAGCAGTTGGGCGTTCTGTAGCTGCGCTCCCCATATTGAGAACAGGGCCTCCCGTACCCGGCCTTCCGTCGGCCGCAGATCCTGGCCGACTTTCAACTTGCGCCCGCGAAAGGCGCCGCCGGATAGCCGCAGGGTTCTCTTCCCGCCACCTTGCCTTCGTCTCACCGGCGCGCTTCCACGGCGACGAACTGGCTCGGCAGCTTCTTCGGTTCAATGTAGAGCACCAACGGAATGTCCAGGCCGCGCAGTTCGACCCCCTTGCCGTCGGCGGTGAACGAGATCACCCGGAAACGGTGTCCATCCTCGCGCCGCAAAATGTCGCCCACCGCCGGGGAGTAGTCCAGCGGCAACCGATCCTCCCCCCGTACCGGCCCAAGTTGGTCGGCCAGGGTTTCGACGATGGAGACCAAACGGTTGAGTCCCAAGGACTGCGAACCGAAGCGCTGGAACTCGAAGCTCTCCTCCTCACGTTCCGGCAGATTCAAGGTCAGCTCGCAGCGATCCACCCAGTCGCCGCCCGGTCCGGCGGTGCCGATGGCGGCTTCGGAGGTCTCGACCTCCGACAGCAGGCGAAGGTATTCCTCGACCTCCGAGGGTGACACCTCGCCGAGCGCCATCTTCTCCTCGCCGGGAGGCCCTTCCTTGAGGCGTACCGTGCCGTTGGCGAACAGGGTGAGATCCCGCCGCTGGAGGTCGCTCCGACAGTCCAGGCGTACACGCTCGGTGCCCTGGAGCGAACCTTCGCCGGCCGCCGAGGCGGCACCCGATAGCAAGGCGACCAAAATGACGGGCCCGGAGGCTTTCACGATAGGGATTGCCATATCCGCAGAGCATATGCCAGCTCTTCCGCCGGCCCGATGGTGCCGTCCACCAAGGCGCCGTGGGTTCGCGTCAGGGCTTCACCGAGGGCGGGCCCCGGCCGGGCTCCGGCGGCGATCAAGGTGGCGCCGGTCACCTTTGGCGACGGAGCTCCCTCGAAGATCTCGATCCATCGCCGAAGGCCCCCGTTCCGTGCCCACAGGCGAGCCCGCACCGCCGTCGGTAGATTCCCCAACTCCGCGGTGAGCAGAACTCCGTAGCGCTCTCCGGCGGCCGTCAGGCGCTTCGCCAGATCCGCTGACGGGCGGGCCAGAAGCTCTCCGGCGGTGGCCCTGGAAAGGCCTAATCGTTCGACCAGGGCGGACGCCTCCGCCGACTCCAGCGCATCGAGTATGGCGCCGAAGGCGACGGTCCAGGGAGGCGCCGTACCGGACCGTTGGCGCCAACGGTGAGCCCCTCGCTCCAATTCCTCATCGGCGGGCGGCGAGGTGGCCAGTCTTGGGTCCAGAGCCCGCCATAGGCCGAGGGCGCGAGCGGCGGCGGCGTAGGCTGCGGGTCGCAGGCCGCCTTCGTCCTCGAACAAATACTCGATCTCCCGGGCCAGACGCGGGCCGGACAGGGTTTCCAGCGCTCGCCCCGCCACCGCCTGGCCGGCCCAACGGGCGGACTCAGGCTCCAGCTTGAACCCCAGCCGGGCGGCGAAACGGGCCGAGCGCCAAAGGCGAGTCGGATCATCTGAGAAAGACCCCTGGTGGAGCACCCGCAGATGCCGCGAGCGAAGATCCTCACGGCCGCCATGGGGATCGTGCAGCGGCCCTGACAGGCTCTCCGCCAGCTCGATGGCCATGGCGTTGACGGTGAAGTCACGGCGCCGAAGGTCCGATTCGAGGTCTCCCGGCCGCACCGCCGGCAGGTGACCGGGCGCCGGATAACTCTCCCGGCGCAAGGCGGCGAAATCCAATCGCTCACCGGTCGCGAGATCGAGCCGCCAGGTCGCGAATCGCTGATGTTCTGTCACGGCGCCTCGCAGAGCTTCGGCCGCTCGCTGGACGAGCGATTCCGCGTCACCGTCCACGGCCAGATCGAGATCCGTAACGGGGCGACGGAGCAGCAGGTCCCGAACCGGTCCCCCCACCAGGTAGCGTCGCGGGCCGGGCAGGTCCGCCAGCACTCCCAGCAACCGGCCGAGGGGCTGTTGCTGGAACTCCCGGAGAGCGCCGGAGGTTTCTGCGGAAAAACTACCCATCGGGGTATCGTAGCCTTCATCGACCTCGCTCGCCGTCGGGCGACCGTGTTGCGTCCGATTTCGAAACCGCCCGGCCTTCGCCGCGTACAGGTTCCGAGAGTTCGAATTCCCATGGAGAATCCAAATCATGAATAGCGTCAACCGCATGCTGCGTCCCTATACCCTCGTCGGCGTGGCGATCGCCCTGCTCCTATTCACCGCCTGCGCCCAAGCGCCGGAAACGGTGGTCACCCCCACCTACACCATCGACCAGTTCCTCGACACCACCAGCATGGGCGGTGCTTCCTTCTCGCCCCAGGGCGACAAGATCCTGGTGTCGAGCGACGCCGACGGGGTGTTCAACGCCTACGCCATCCCGGTTGCCGGCGGCGATCCGGTACAGCTCACTCATTCGACGGACAATGCCATTCAGGTGATCAGCTATTTGCCGGAGAGCGAGCGCTTCTTGTACAGCAGCGACCAGGGCGGCGACGAGCTCAATCACGTCTACCTGCGAGACCCGGACGGCACGGTGACGGATCTCACCGCCGGCGAAAACCTCAAGGCCTTCTTCGGCGGCTGGGCAAAGGATCGGACGGTTTTCTACCTGCTGACGAACGAACGCGACCCACGCTATTTCGACGTCTATGAGGTCGTCCTCGACGGGCTGCAAAAGGAGTTGGTGTTTCAAAACGACACCGGACTCCAGCTTGGAGCGGTGTCGCGAGACGGCCGCTACTTCGCCCTGTCGAAGAATCTCGGCGACCAGGACAGCGACGTCTACCTCTACGATCGGCAGGACGACAGCCTCGAGAATTTGACCGAGCACGAGGGCAGGGAACAGCACCAGCCGGCCGCCTTCTCGCCGGACGGCGGCAGCCTTTTCATGCTGACGGATCGCGACAACGAGTACCAGTACCTGGTGCGGCAGGACCTCGAAACCGGCGATCGGAGCGAGATACTGCGTCCCGATTGGGACATCTGGTACGCCTATTTTTCGCGCACCGACAAGTACCTGGTGGTGGGGATCAACCGCGATGCCCGAACGGAGATTCGGGTGCTCGATGCGGAGACCTTCGAACCGATGGAGCTGCCCAGCCTGCCGGAGGCGGACATCACCTCGATCACCTTCTCGGCGGATGACGAGCAGATCGCCTTCTACGCCAACGCCAGCCGCTACCCTTCGAACCTCTTCGTCCACGAGATCGGCAGCGCGGAACCGGTCCAGCTCACCCAGAACCTCGATCCCGAGATCGAATCGGAACACCTGGTGGACGGCGAGGTGGTGCGCTTCAGCTCCTACGACGGGGTCGAAATCCCGGGTATCCTCTACCGCCCCAAGGGCGCGAGCGAGGAGAACCCCGCGCCGGCCCTGGTGTGGGTGCACGGCGGCCCCGGCGGCCAGTCGCGGGTCGGTTACTCGGCCTTGATCCAGTACCTGGTCAACCACGGCTATGCGGTGTATGCGATCAACAACCGCGGCAGCACCGGTTACGGCAAAACCTTCAACAAGATGGACAACCAGAAGCACGGCGAAGCGGACCTCGGCGACGTGGTCGCCAGCAAGCAGATGCTGATCGACACCGGCTGGGTGGACGCCGAGCGCATCGGCATCATCGGCGGCAGCTACGGCGGCTACATGGTGCTGGCGGCGCTGGCTTTCGAGCCGGAAGTGTTCGACGTCGGGGTGGACATCTTCGGGGTGGCAAACTGGCTCCGCACCCTGGAGAGCATTCCGCCCTGGTGGGAAGCCTTCCGCCAGTCCCTATACGAGGAGATGGGCGACCCGGCGACGGATCGCGAGCGCCTGGAGCGGATCTCACCGCTCTTCCACGCCGAAAACATCCAGAAGCCTCTGCTGGTTCTGCAGGGCGCGAACGATCCGCGGGTGCTGCAGATCGAGTCCGATGAGATGGTGGAAGCGGTGCGCGCCAATGGAGTGCCGGTCGAGTACATCGTTTTCGAGGATGAGGGTCACGGGTTCCTGAAGAAGGAGAACCGCCTCGAAGGCTACCGCTCGATCCTGGTCTTCCTCGACCAGTACCTCAAGGTCGAAGGCGAGGCAGCGACCTGAGTAAGGTTCTCATCGCCGGCTGTGGCGACGTGGGGACTCTGCTGGGCCTCCACCTCGTCGCCGCCGGCCACCGGGTGTGGGGTCTGCGCCGCGACCCCCGGTCGTTACCACCGGAGATCATCCCGCTGGCGGGGGATCTGACCGATGGTGCGAGTCTGCGTCGGGCGTTGCCGGAGCATCTCGATGCGGTGGCCTACACGGCTGCCGCGGACGGCTTTTCGGACGCCGCCTACCGCGCCGCCTACGTCACCGGACCGGCAACCCTGCTGCAGGCTCTCGGAGAGCGAAGGATCGCGCCCCAACGCTTGGTCTTCACCTCCAGCACCGGCGTCTACGGCCAAAGTTCCGGGGAGTGGGTCGACGAATCCTCCCCCGCCGCGGCGAAGAGTTTTTCCGGCCTCCGCCTGCTCGAAGGCGAAGCCATTTTCCGGCGATCCAACATTCCAACGATCGCCCTGCGGCTGGGAGGAATCTACGGCCCTGGACGGACGCGCTTGCTGGATCGGGTGCTCTCCGGCCAGGCCAGCTACGATCCGGCGAGGCCGGTCTTCAGCAATCGCATTCACCGCCAGGATGCGGCCAGGGCGCTCGCTCATCTGCTGGACTTGCCGAACCCGGAGGCGGTCTACCTGGGAGTGGACGACGAGCCCTGCGATCTCGGAACGCTGTACTCCTGGATCGCCAGGCGAGCGGGCGTCGCTGCGCCTCGGTCGGGGGGCGAAAACGCCGGCAACCGACAGCGTTCGAACAAGCGATGCCGCAACGGGCTTTTGCGGGCGACGGGATTCGCCCTCGACTTCCCCACCTTCCGCGAGGGCTATGCGCCGCTGATCGCTGAGCGGCTAGCAGGATGCTGAAGAGTTTTTCAGCATCCTGCTAGCGCACGGCAAAGCATCACGACGGCAGGTCGTAGTCCAGTTTCAGGTCAAAGGCCGACAGGGAAACGGCGAAGTCCGATCCGGCATTCTCCTCGACCGGGAAATCCAGGAAGCGTTCGCGGTCGACTTCCCGCAAGCGATCGAAGAGCAGCATGCCGGCGTGGATTTCCGCGCGCCAGAAATCGCAGCGGTTTTCGTGCGGCAAAAAGCGGCGTCCGCTGCCCGCCGGATCGACCAGGCTGCGGCTGCGGGAACAGTATTCCTTCACCCAGCAGGTCGAACAAGAGGCGAGTTCGGCCTCGCGGCCGACCTGGGTTGCGGTTCGCCGTCCTTTCGACCTCTCCTGCTGAATGAGGTAACTCACCACTCGGGCGACCGGCTGATAGAGGCAGTCACTCTGGCCGGCGGCGAGATCTTGGAACATCTCGTCAACGATCACCGCCAGATCCTCAGCGAAGACGCTGACCGTTCCCGGATAGTGGATCGAACCGAGAAACTGGTGCTCCACCTGGATGCCCTCGAGCCGCCGGACGCCCTTTTGGCGCGCCCGCTTCCACAGGTCGAGAAGGCGGTCGTCCGGCCCCAGATCCGAATCCACCTGCGGTTCCTCAGGCAGAACCGGCTGCAGCCGGTCCAGTGCCATCGCGACTCGCTCCGCTTCGGCATCGGGATCGACCTCCGGCGACAGATTCCAGCGGATCGTGACCTTCGCCTGCAGGCGCTCCAGGGCATCGGCCACCGGCAGGGTCACCGCCCCGGCGGAAACCGTAACGTGAAGGCCCAAGGTTTCGCGGTGGGGTGCACCTTCGACCATCGTCAGGAAACGCAGCAGGAGATCCGCATCGTTCACCGCCCCCGCCGCTCCGACCACCAGTCCATGCCGCCGGAGCACACCGTTGTCGACCAGCAGCGCCTCCAGCTCGGCCAGCGAAGTCTCTTCCAGGCGATCGAAATGCCACTCGAGGTGGGCTCCGAAGTCGAGCAATCGAGCGGCGGGCTCTCCCGGCGACTCCACCACGATCGGCCCCGGTGCGGCACCTTCGTCCTTCGGCTTGGCCTCCGCCGTGATCAGGCCGACATCCGTCATCCATGCCAGCAGGACTTCATCCGGATTGCCGCTATCGAGAACGCTAGCCACATGAAGGCGGTTCTCGTCCTCGACAGGAATCAGCTTCGAACGTTCGAGATCGAGGACGGCGCGACAACCGAGATGACGATCGATGATCGGGTAGATGGGACGGATGCGAAAGCTGCCAGGAATCATGGAACCTCCAAGAGAATCATCAAAGAAGGCAGCGGGCCGAAGCCCGCCCCGCAGCCCTGTTAAATGCTGTGCTGCTACCAGTGATGTTGTTCTCGGAGCCGTTTTGGGGACAGCGAACGACAAGATTCTCCTGGGTTGGTACGCAAACGCGTCAGTAAAGCCCTCTGCAGGTTGATTTCGACCAACGTCCGAGGCTAGGGCCTTTCCAAGTAGCGATCCAGCCAGCCCAGTACCGTCTCGTGCCACTGAATGCTGTTCGCCGGTTTGAGCACCCAGTGGTTCTCGTCCGGGAAGAAAAGAAGCTCGCTTTCGATGCCTAGGCGCTGGAGCGCGGTGAAGGTCGCCAGACCCTGGGTTTCCGGCACCCGGTAGTCGAGAGCGCCGTGGATCACCAGCATCGGGGTTTTCCAGGTGGTGATGTGATTCACCGGATTGTGGATCTCGTGACGGGCCACCGCGGCGTGGTACGGACCGCCGTGCTCCCACTCCGGGAACCACAGCTCTTCGGTGGTGTAGTACATCATCCGATGATCGAACAGGCCATCGTGGTTGACCAGGCACCGGAAGCGGTCCGGCCACAGGCCGGCGATCCAGTTCACCATGAAGCCGCCGTAGGAGGCTCCTAGGGCGCAAGCCCGGTCACCGTCCAGCCAGGGGTAGCGTTCGATCGCCGCCGCCAGCCCCTTTTGGAGATCCTCCAGCGGCTTGCCGCCCCAGTCGTCGGTAATCGAGTCGGTGAATGCCTGACCGTAGCCCGTCGAGCCGTGGAAGTCGATCATGACCGCCGCGTAGCCGGCGCCGGCGTAGGTCTGCGGATTCCAGCGGTAGTGGAAGTTGTTGCTGAAGGAGCCCTGCGGTCCGCCGTGGATGAGAAATGCGATGGGGTACTTCTCACCGGCCTCGAAGCCCGCCGGCTTCACTACGTAGCCGTACACCTCTTCGCCGTTCCAGCCGGTGAAGGAGAACTGTTCCGGCTCCCCCATCGAAACCTTCGCCAGGCGACCGGCGTTGATCGCCGTCAAGGGCTGGGGTTCGCCGCGAGCGGCCAGGCGATATAGCTCGACTGGCGAGGTCAACGAATCGTAGCCGAAGACGATCTGGTCGCCTGCCACCGCCGGCGAGCGCACCGTTCCCTTGCCGACCAGGCGACGGACTTCGCCACTCGCCACCTCGATCTGGAATAGCGAGACCTGGCCGAGATCCTGGGCGGTGACGAAGAGGGTCTGGCCGTCCGGTGAAAAGGTAAAGTCCCGCACCGAGCGGTCCCAGCCCTCGGTGAGTACCCGTGCCGCGCCGCTCGCCTGATCGCGCAGCACCAGGCGGAAACGATCCGCCTCAAATCCCGGCCGCTCCATCGCCAAGTAGGCGAGGGTCGAACCGTCCGGCGAAAAGGTGGGATGGGTATCCCAGGCCGGGTTGGCGTCGGTCAGGTTGCGGCGCTCCCCGGAGCCGTCCGCCGGTGCCGCATAGAGGTCGAAGTCAGTGGACCAGGGTTCTTCCCGACCCGCATCGCGGGCGGCGAAGACCACGCCCTTGCCGTCCGGCGAGACGGCGATCTCTTCGCTACCGCCGAAGGGTTTGGAGGGCACGTCGGCGTCGAGGCCGGCGGTGAGATCTACCGGCTTGGCCTCCTCGCCGCCGAGGGAGAGCGAAAACAGATGGGACCGGCGACCGTCCTTCCAGGCGTCCCAGTGGCGGACGAAGAGGCGGTCGTAGAGGCGCCCGCTGGGCGCTCCGTCTGCGGACCGCTTCTCCAATCGGTCGGCGGTGCAGGCGAGGTCGTCGCAGTCCACGAACACCTCGGCCGAAAAGAAGATCCGGTCACCGGCCGGCGACACCACCAAATTGCCGACATCGAGGGGTAGGTCGGTCACCGGCCGGGCTTCGCCACCGGCGGTCGGCAATCGCCACACCTGGGACGAACCGGAGCGGCTCGACAGGAAGAAGATCGACTGGCCATCGGGAGCCCAGCGCGGACTGTAGTCCGACGCCGGATGGCGGGTCAGCTGCACCGGTTCCGCTCCATCCTCGATGGCGACACGCCACAGGTCGGTGCGGCCGCGGTTCGCGTCGAGATCGGTGGTCCGCAGAACGAAGACCACGCTCTTGCCGTCCGGCGCCACCTGCGGATCGGACACCCGCTCCATCGCCAGCAGATCGTCGACGGTGAACGGATGCGTCTCCGCCAGCGCCACCGTCGGCGACAGCATCAGGGCCAGAATCGTGATCCATCGGAAGGTCTTCGAGCGCATGCCATCCTCCAGTTGTCGCGACCTCCGGCCGCGCAATGTTCAGGTCCAGTCCAGCGCCTCGACTAGAGCCAGTGAAAACGAGTCCATCGGGTCGAACCGACCAGATCGAGCCCCTCAGATCGAAATGGAGCCCTTACGAAAGTCCGTGGCGCCGATGTGGGCGTTGATCACCACTGGGCGACCCTCGGCGGCCAGTTCCTTGGCGCGCGCCAGCACCCGGGGGGTGTCCTCCGGCCGCTCCAGCAGCAATCCCTCGCCGCCGTAGCCCTCGGCCACTCGGTGGTAGGACGTCGGTGCCAGCACCGTCGCCACGTCGTCGCCCAGAATCGGCACCTGTTCGCGGGCAATCTGGGTCCAACCGGCGTCGTTGCCGATCACCGCGATCACCGGCAGACCGTGGCGCACGAAGGTGTCGATCTCGGCCAGGCTGTAGGCGGAGGAGCCGTCGCCCCAGATCAGCCACACCTCCGCCGAAGGACGGCAAAGGGCCGCCCCGAGGGCAAAGCCGCCGCCCACGCCGAGGGTGCCGAAGGCTCCCGGGTCGAGCCAGCGCAGGGGTCCCCGCGGCCGCAGCGTGTAGGCCGCCGTCGCCACGAAGTCGCCGCCGTCCACCACCAGGACGGAGTTTTCTTCGGCGACTTCTTCGATTTGCCGAAAAAGATCCACCGGATTGATGCCTTCGACCTTCTCCGCCGCCGTGGCGTCGATCTCCGCCTCGCGCTCGCGGTCCGCCGCGCTCAGAGTTTCGATCCAACGGCTCCAGCGCGCCCGGGGTTTCGCCACCTTCGCCAGTTCGACCAAGAAATGGGCCGGATCTGCCACCACCCCCAGTTTCGGCGTGCGGTTGAGATTCAACTCTTCATCCGTCAGATTGACGCCGATCAAGGTGGCTTGGGAGCGGATCTGGCGCCCGTAGTCGAGGCGAAAGTCCGCCGGAAAGCCGGCGAGGAGGACCAGATCCGCCTCGCGCACGGCACCGCGCCGGCGGTGGCGGCGCTGGAGCGGATGATCGCGGCCGAGGAGGCCCCGGGCGCTACCGGCCAGATAGACGGGCAGGCCCAGCGACTCCACCGCCGCGGCGAGCGCCTCGGCCCCGCGGCCACCGTCTTGGCCGCCGCGAACCAGCGCCTGGCTGCCGATGATCAGGAGCGGCCGCTTCGCCTTCGACAGGAGCGCCGCCGCCTTCTTGACCGCCTTCGGTTCCGCCTCGCTCACCGGAGGTTCTTCGACCTGCCGGTTCACGGTCACGTCATCGGCGCCCTTGAACAGGCGATCCACATGGCGTCGCAGATAGCGGTTGATGAGCCAGCCCCTGAGGCCCTTGGCGCGGCTTTCGGCGTACCACTTGCGCACTAGATCCTGGCCGTAGAGCAGGTCGACCGGGCATTCGACGAACACCGGCCCCGGTACCCCGGCGGCCGCCACCCGGAAGGCCGTCTCGACCATCCCCGGCAGCTCCCGCACCTGCTCCGCCGAAGCGGCCCACTTGACGTGGGGTTCAAAAAGGGCGAGTTGGTCGATGTCCTGGAGCGAGCCACGGCCACGCAGCACCGTCGCCGCGGCACCGCCCAACAGCACCACCGGCGACTGTGCGAGTTGGGCGTTCTTGACCGCCGTAATGGTGTTGGTCGCACCGGGGCCGGCGGTCACCGCCGCTACCGCCGGGCGACCGGTGATGCGGGCGGTGGCGTCGGCGGCGAACACGGCGCTGACCTCGTCGCGTACATCGACTACTCGGATCTCCCGCTCTTTGCAGCCCACCAGGATCGGCGAAATGTGTCCGCCGCAGAGGGTGAAGATCGACTCGACCCCCTGCACCGAGAGCGCTTCGGCAATCAGTTCGCCTCCGTTCATTCCGCCTCCTCTCCCACTGCGGGTGCTTCGTTGAGCACGTGACGTTCGAGCACGAAACAGGTCAACTCGCCGGCGAGGACTTCTTGTTCCCCGACCCGCGCCGTCACTTCGACCCGCCGCTTGCGGCCCTCCTCGCTCACCACCCGGGCTTCGCAGAGCACCCTCTGCCCCACCCGCAGCGGTGCGAGGAAGCGGCAGGAAGACGCTCCCAGCACCACGTTCGGATCGTTCACCGCCAGCATCGCCGCGTGGTCCACGGCGCCGAACAGGAATCCGCCGTGCACCAGGCCGTGATCGTCGACCAGCATTTCGCTTTGGGTAGTGAGGATCACCGAGGCAAAGCCCTGAGCCAAGGTCCTCGGCTCACCGCACAGGCGGTGATCGATCCTACGATGGGTCTGGGGAGTCGTCGCCACCCGCGCATTATAGGTGGGGCACCGGCCGGGTGGGGTCAGGAACGCAATCGCATGCGCAGGGCCCGAACGGAGACTTCCAGGCGGTCCGCCGCGGCGGCCAGATCGCCATCGGTTTCTTCGAGAACCGCCTCGATCTCCGAACGCTCGATGTCCTTTGCCTGCCGGAAGTCCGGGTAGCGCCCGAGTAGGGAGTAGAGGGAACTGCGCGAGATGCCGAGCTCCGCAGAAGCTGGTTTGATGCACCAGCGGTGCCGACGGAGCACCTCCCTGATCTCGGCGCGGGGAATGGCCAAAGGCGGCCGATAGGCCGCCGCCGGGGGTATTCCTGGGTCAATGACCGGCGTCGGCCCAATCGCTGCCGGCGCTTCAGCGGCCCCTCGCGCGGCATCCCGCCCGCGCGGCTCCTGACCGCCCAGCAGCCGTTCGACCCGCGGGCCGAGGCGAGCCTGGTCCGATCCGCGGCTGTAAATGGCGAGTTGGCGGGCGACATTGCGCAGTTCGCGCACATTGCCCGGCCAGGCGTACTCCGCCAGTCGCGCGATCACCGAGGCCGGCAGCCAGGGTTCTTCTTCGCTGGTCAGCGGGTGGCTCTCACCGAGCGCATCCAGCTCGTCCCGAAGGAAACGAAATAGCAGCCGGCCGACGTCGTCGCGCCGGGCGCGCAGCGGCGGAATCATGATCTCGTAGCCGGAGGTCAGGCGGTAGAGCAACGGCGCGCGAAACCGCCCGCGGGCAACGGCGTTCTCCAGATTGGCATCGGTGGCGGTGATCAGCCGCACGTTGACCCGCTGGGTCTCGTGAGAACCGACCGGCTGGATCTCACCGGATTCGAGTACCCGCAGCAGCATCACCTGTACGTCCGGCGGCGCCTCCCCCACCTCGTCGAGGAACAGGGTGCCGCCCTCGGCCCGGCGGAAAAAACCCATTTGACTGCGGACGGATCCGGTGAAGGCTCCCTTGACCGAGCCAAAGAGCTCCGTCGCCGCCAGGCTCGGCGGAATCGCACCGAGGTTGACCGCCACGAACGAGTTCTGACTGCGCGAACTGGCTTCGTGGATGGCGGCGGCAACCAGCTCCTTGCCGGTACCGGTTTCGCCGCGCAGCAGCACCGGAACTTCGAGATCCGCGCTGCGCAGAATGTCGCGGCGCAGGCGCACCATCGCGGCGCTCGCTCCCACCATGCCGAAGGATTCTTCCGGATAGCGCCCCGGTGCATCGTGGCGATGCAGCAGAAGAACCACCCGGTCCGCCAGGTGGAGCACCACGCCGCGGTCGATCTCATCGGAAGACAGCTCGACGCTCTCGTGCAGCGGCATGCCGTCGAGCTGGACGGGGATGGTGCTGCCGCAGCGACTGATCCGCACGGAGCCCGCCTCGCGGCCGGCCTCGAAGGCCAGGGGCCGTCGGCTGAGGTGGGGATCTCCGAGCGGACGGAGGAAGAGTTCCGGCGACCCCGGGGCCCGGAATCCCGGAGACATCCGAGACAAGGCGCCGGTGGGCTCGTTGAAGCGGGCGATCTCGCCTACCCGCTCGAGGTCTCGGTGATAGAGCACCGTGAGGGTGAGATGGGTGCCCTGCAGGCCCATCGCGGCCGACACTTCGCGCGAAGGGAACACCGAGGAGATCTCGACCGTCGCTGTGTCGTCCATCTGCACCCCGTGCTCTCGCCTCCTCGCCTGCTGGGCCGCTCGGCGGGCACGATGCCGGCCAGCGGCGGTGAGCGGAACTTCTTTGCGCCCTATTCTACATCTTGCCAGAGGGTTACCTTCTCGCTAGAGACCCAGGACCTCTACACCCTGCTCGAAGACGATATCCACCGGGATTCCCGCCGTCGCCAATCGGGCGAGGTCCTCTTCGAGCTGTGCACTCTGACGTCCGTAGGTGGCGACGAAGGAAGCCACGGCGTCGTACTCGCCGTCGCCCTGCAGCCTCAAGATTTTCTCGGACAAGGAGTCGATCACCTCGTCGATCTTCTCCGGAAGCACCCGATATTGCCCGGTCTCCGCGCTGCGCTCGATCGCCCCCTGCTCCAGGAAGTAGTTGAAACGGATCAGGTTGGCCACACCGTGGGCGCTGGCGGAGCCGAAGCGGATGGACCGGAAAATGCTGGCGAGGAAGGTGACGTGGTTGTCCATCAGGTCCGCCTCCCCCAGTTCGCCATCGGCGTGCAGCCGGCCGACCATGTAGAGACCGAGAACGTCCGCCTTGCCTTCCTCTAGGGCGGAGGCATGTTCCTGTAGCGCTTCGCGCACGGTGCCGGCGCCGTCCAGGGTGTTCTTGATGCCCAGGCCGTGGGCTACCTCGTGGAACATGGTGTTGGAGAAAAAGGCGCCGAAGGTGACGTGGGAGCGCTGTTCTTCTGCCACCAACACCCCGGCGATGGGAACGAGGATCTCGTCGAACTTCGCGCGCATGGCGTTCTTGAGCTGTAGCCGGCGGGTGCCCCTGGCGAGCTGCACCTCCTCGTCGTTCGGCAGGTTGATGGCAATGGTCTTGGAACCGGCATTGCAGTCACCGGCGTAGTAGACGACATCGTAGGCGTTCAGATCGGAGTCGGTGCCCGGCTCCTCCTGCTTGTAGGCCTCGTCCACCGGCAGACCTTCTTGCAGCGCCGGCAGCAGCGCCGCGTAGCGCGACAGGCGGTCGCTCCATTCCCGATCCTTTACCAGCACGTAGCCCTCGCTCGCCGTCTTGGTGCCAAGAAGGCCGTCCTCGTAGCTCTCGATGGGGCCGATCACCACATCGAGGCCGTTGTCCTTCATGTCCATCCAGGCCAGGTCGCTGGCCCGATAGTCGTCCGACAACAGGGCCTCGGCCCGCAGCTCCAGATACTTTTTGAGGCCCGGTTCCTCGGCCAGCTCCGCCGCCTGGCGCAGCTTCTCCGCCGCCCGGCCGTAGCTGGCGGCGAAGGCTTGACTGTAGGGAACCGCTTCTAGGGCGCCACCCTCGGACCGGCGCACCAGGGTGTACAGATCACCGATCGCCGGGTCTTGCAGGATGGCGTTTTCTACTTCTTCCTTGGTCACGTCGGCAGGATAGAGGTTGGCTCCCGGCGGCTTCGGACCGACTCCCGACACGAAGGGCTCATTGCCGTCCAGGCGGTCCCAGGGGCCGTAGTTGATCTCCGCGTAGCGCTTCATTTCCTCGCTTTCGAGGGAGTTCATCAGCGCCACCCGGTCGCCATAGGCCTGATACCAGAAGGCCTCGTTCATCGTGTCGGCGGCCTCGATCAGCAGCGGCAGCATTTGCCGCTCGGCCTCCGTCAGCACGGAAAGATCGGTGGTCAAGCGCACCGTCGTGTAGCGCTCCAGGCGCTCGGCGATCTCGTTCACGGCGGTTTCGTCCTCGGTTTCCGGTTCCTCGGGCGCCGGACATCCGACGGCAACGGTGAGCAACGAGACGCAAACGGCAAGTCGGAAAACATTCTTCATCGTTCTGGGTAACTCCTGGCAGTGGTTTTCGAAACGGCAGTTTATCGGAGGGCCGAGATGGGGTCCACGCACTTTCCGAGATGAAAAGGCGGTAAAGATTCCTTCGCACCTCATCAAATTCGGCTGTTTGCACGCTTTTATAGGCAGGAACTCGCGATGCCGCGAGGCTCACCCGCAATCGGTCCCAAGGAGCCTGACCATGATCCCTCTGCCAGCCCCGTCCCGAAGAACCTCCCTGTCGATCGGCCTCATCCTCTTGCTGGCGGTGGCCGCCCTGACGGTGCACGCCGGCGATTTCGATGGCCGCCCATCGGAGAGCCCGCAAACCACCGACTCCTTCGATCCCCTGGCCAAAGAACTGAGCGCACAGGGCGGTCACGAGGAGGTGCTGAAACGCTGGCGTCTCGACGACGGTCAAACGGTCTCCGTCCTGTGGACTTTCACCACCCCCCAGAAGGAGAACCTCCAGCCGGTGATCGAGGTGCCGCGGGCCGGCGCCTACCCCTGGTACACCGGCTCCTCCCTGACCATCCTCGATCCGAAGGCCTACTGGACGGGCGCAGAGTGGGGCTTTGCCGGCAACAGCGACGTGCCGTTCCTGCGGGCAAGCGACACCAACCCGCCGGAGGAAGACAAGAAGAAGACGGTGGAGATCTGGTACTGGTGGCGGGGCACCTTCGGCCCGGACCTGGGGATCGATACCCCCGGAGCGACATTCGTCGACCGCGAGGAATGGCCGAGCCACCTCTACCCCGGCGCCACCTTCGTCATCGTCACCGTTTCCTTCGGGCCGCCGTGCCCGGCCTCGGTCAGCGCGACGCTCACCTCACGGGCGGCACCCTCCGTGCAGGTGCGGGGCTTCGGGATGGAAGGCTCCTGCGTCGACGGTTAGCGGCTAGCAGGGTGCTGACAAACTCATCAGCACCCTGCTCCGAGCCTGAAGGGCGAGGCGGCGCCGAAGGCGCCGAGGACGGGGTGAGCCCGAAAACACTCATGTTTTCGGGTGAGGGGGCGCCCAGCCCCCTGAAAAGAAAAAGCTAGAAGACTGCTGAAAAAATAAGGGCGCAGCCCTATTCAGCAGTCTTCTAGCTAACCCCTTAGGACGTGCCGAGCGATCACCAGCCGCTGCATCTCGCTGGTGCCTTCGTAGATGGTGGTCACCCGCACGTCCCGGTACAGGCGGGAGATCTCGTACTCGGCGTGGAAGCCGTTGCCACCGTGGATCTGCAGCGCCTCGGCACAGGCGCGATTGGCCGCTTCCGAGGCGTAGAGCTTGGCCTCCGAAGCGAGGCGGCCAGCGCGTCTGGGATCCGATTCGGCGATCTGGGCGGCGCCGTAGGTGAGGGTGCGGGCGGCGGCCAGCTCCGTCGCCATCTGGGCGATCTTGAAGCGGATGGCCTGGTGTTTGGCGATCGGAACCCCGAACTGCACCCGCTCCTGCGAGTACTCCACCGCCAGTTCCAGCGCCCGTTGGTGGATGCCCACCGCCTGGGCGGCGATGCCGAGGCGAGAGTGATCTAGGGTGGCGAGGGCGATTTTGAGGCCATCTCCCTCCTCCCCCACCAGGTAATTCGCCGGAATCCGGCAGTCGGTCAGCACCAGCGGCGCGGTAAGGGACGCCTTGAGGCCCAGCTTCTCTTCCGGTGCACCGACGGAAAAGCCCGGCGCATCGGACGGCACCAGGAACGCCGACAGACCCTTTTTTCCGGCCTCGGCGTCCGTGCTCGCCACCACCACGTAGTAGCGGGCGAAGCCGGCGTTGGTGATCCACGCCTTCTCGCCGTTCAGCACCCACTGATCGCCATCCCGCACGGCGGTTGTGCGCATCGAGCCGGGATCGCTTCCGGCCTGCGGCTCGGTCAATCCGAAGCCGCCGATGCACTCCCCCGTCGCCAGTTGCCGCAAGGCGGTGTCCTTGATCCCATCGCTGGCAAACCGATCGAGGGGCCAGCAGCACACCGAGTTGGTGACGCTCATGGTGACGGAGGTCGAGGCGCAGACCCGCGACACTTCCTCCACCGCCACGCAGTAGGTCAGCGGATCCATCCCGGCGCCGCCCCAACGTTCGTCGACCATCATGCCGAGGAGGCCGAGTTCCCCCATCTCCTGGATGATGTCTTCCGGGAAGCGATGCTCGCGCTCACGCTCCTCGGTGCCCGGCCGGATGCGCTCTTCGCTGAACCGGCGCACCTCACCGCGCATCAGCTCGGTGTCCTCACCGAGGTCGAAACTCGGTCCGCTCACCGCTTCCGGGGCCGCGACGGTCATGCTTTGTCGATCACCCAGTCGGCGATCACCAGTTTATGGATCTCGCTGGTGCCCTCGTAGATTTCGGTAATGCGGGCGTCGCGGAAGAAGCGCTCGACGTTGTATTCACGAGTGTAGCCATAGCCGCCATGGATCTGGAGCGCCTTGTTGGTGACCTTCTGGGCCATCTCCGAGGCGAACAGCTTGGCCTGCGCCGCCTCCAGGCTATAGCGCTTGCGGTTCGACTTCGCCCAGGCCGCTTTCCAGGTCAGCAGGCGGGCGGCATCGAGTTCGACGGCCATGTCCGCCAGGTAGAACTGGATCGCCTGAAATTGGGCCAGCTCGCGGCCGAACTGCTCGCGCTCCTGGGCGTAGGCCAGCGCCTCTTCGAAGGCGCCCTGAGCGATTCCCACCGCCTGGGCGGCGATGCCAACGCGGCCGCCGTCCAGGGTCGCCATGGCGATCTTGAAGCCCTCGCCCTCGTCGCCGATGCGCATCGACGCCGGCACCCGCATGTCGTTGAAGGCCAGCCAGGTGGTGCCCGAGGCGTTCACTCCGAGCTTGACCTCGTGGTCGCCGCGGGTCATGCCGGCGGTATCCGTCGGTACCGCGAAGGCGGTGATGCCGCGGTGCTTCATTTCCGGATCGACGGTCGCGAAGACCAGCGCCGTATCGGCATGGGTGCCGTTGGTGATGAACACCTTCTCGCCATTCAGTAGGTAGTCGTCGCCGTCGCGCCGGGCGGTGGAGCGAAGGGCCGCCGCGTCGCTGCCGGCGCCGGGCTCCGTTAGGGCGAAGCAGCCGAGCTTCCGGCCGCTGGCGAGCGGCGCGAGGATCTCTTTCTTCTGCTCTTCCGTGCCGAAGGCGAGGAGCGGATCGCAGACCAGCGAGTTGTTGACCGACAGGACCACGCCGGTGGAGGCACACACCCGGCTGATCTCCTCGATCACCAGGCAGTAAGAGATCGTATCCATCCCCGAGCCGCCGTACTCCTCCGGCACGCAGACCCCGGCCAAACCGAGTTTGGCCGCCTGATCGAAAGTGGCGCGAGGGAACTCACCACTCTGATCGATCTCTTTCGCATCCGGCTTGACCACCTCTTCGGCGAAACGCCGGACCGACTCCCTGAGCAGTTGCTGCTCTTCGCTGAGCTGTATTTCCATCTCGAAACCATTCTCCCTTTGGCCTTGACTCCGAGGGCGCGAAACCGCCTCCGGTGCAGTGATTTGCCGTAGCGCTAAGAGTACCAAACCGGCGGCACCCTCCGACAGCACCCGAACCCAAACCTGAAAGGCTGGACGCCCCGCCAGCCGCCGGCCTCTTCAGTACCCTGCGATCGAGCCCGAAGGGCGAGGCGGCGCCTTAGGCGCCGAGGACGGGGTGAGCCCGAAAGCACTAGTGTTTTCGGGCGAGGGGGCGCCTAGCCCCCTGGAAACCAAAGCTAGCAGGGCAGCTGAAATGATAGGCCGCAGGCCTTTTTCAGCAACCTGCTAGGCGTGGTCTTCGCGGCGAATTTCGTAGCTCTCCATCTTCTTGTAGAGGTTGCTGCGCGGCGTTTCGATGGCCTGGGCGGTCTGGGTGACGTTCCAGTCGTTTTCCTCCAACTTGGCGAGGATGAACATCCGCTCGGAGCGCTCCCGGAACTCCCTCAGGGTTCCCACCGCCAGCATCGCCTCGGACATTTCCGGCCGCGCACCGCCGGTAACGGTGATCACCTCTTCGGGACCGATTTCGCCGTCCGGCGCCAGGATCAACAGCCGCTCGACCAGGTTCTTGAGCTCCCGCACGTTGCCGCGCCAGGGCAATGCCTGCAGATGCTGGATCGCGTCGTCCGAGAACTCCCGGGCGCGGTAGTTGCCCTGGTCGGCGTACCGGCGCACGAAGTAGTCGACCAATAGCGGGATGTCCTCCAGCCGCTCACGCAGCGGTGGCGTGCGCACCGGTACGACGTTCAAGCGGTAAAAAAGATCCTCACGGAAAGCGCCCTCGGCGATCGCCGCCTCGAGGTCGCGATGGGTGGCCGCCACCACCCGCACGTCCACCCGCACCGTATCCGCTGCACCCACCGGCTCCACCTCGCCATTTTGCAGCACCCGCAGCACCTTCGCCTGGGTGCGGGCGGACATGTCGCCGATCTCGTCCAAGAAGATGGTGCCGCCGTCGGCGGTCACAAACTTTCCCGCCTGCTTGCGCACGGCGCCGGTAAAGCTGCCCTTCTCGTGGCCGAACAGTTCGGACTCGATCAACTCGTCTGGAATCGCCGCGCAGTTGACCTGCACCAGCGCCTCTTCCCGACGCGGGCTGGCGCGGTGGAGCGCCCGGGCGACCAGCTCTTTGCCGGTACCGCTCTCGCCGGTCACCAACACCGTGGCGGAGGTCGGCGCCGCCTTCTCGATCGTCTCCCGCAAGCGGCGCATCGCCGGCGAGGTGCCGATCATCTCGTCTTCGAAGGGACGGAGCTGGCGGTTCTCCTGCTGCAGGCGGGCGGTCTCCACGGCGTTGCGCAGGGACAACAGCACCCGCTCGCGAGAGAGGGGCTTCTCAAAGAAATCGAACGCCCCGCGGCGGGTGGCCTCCATTGCCGTTTCGACGTCGGCATGGCCGGAGATCATCATCACCGGCATGTCGTAGCCGCGCTCGCGAAAGGCTTCGAGCACCTCCAGGCCGTCCATCTCGGGCATCTTGATGTCGAGGACGACGGCATCCGGCAGCCGGTCCGCCACCCGCGCCAGAGCCTGCGGCCCGCCGGGTGCCTCCTCCACCCGGTAGCCCTCGTATTCGAGGATCATTCTCAAGCTCTCGCGGATCGACGCCTCGTCGTCCACGATCAGCACGGAAGCGCGGTAGGAGTCTTTGTTCTTCGCCATATGCGGCGTGAGTGTAGCCCAAAAAAATCGAGCCGGCTCCAACGGGAACCGGCTCGCAAGAGGGACCTCTGTCTGAAGTGGTGAACTAGGGCTTGCGCACCGCCGCGAAGAACGACGACTGGCGGCCGGAACGCGGGTCGATGCGCCGCACGTAGAGGCGCACGTAGGAGCCGGAACTGATTTCCCCGATCATCGACTCGAAGTTCGAAGAGGTGGTGACCTCGGCGCCGTTGACCTCGCTGATAACGTCGCCGGGCCGCACGCCCTCTTCATAGAGCGGGCTGTCCGGCTGCACGCCGGTGACCCACACGCCGCCCATGTCCGCCGGCATGCCGTGGACGTCGCGAGTGCCCGGCGTGAGGTTCTGGTACTGCAAGCCCAGCCAGTCGATCCCGCCCTCGTCGTCTTCCGGCTCCGCCGGCGCATCGATGCCGAGTCCCGGACGCTCGCCGAGCTTGACGGTGAGGCCTTCCTTCTTGCCGTTACGGAAGACTTCCACGGAGACCTTGGTCCCCGGCGGCTTTGAGGAAACGTAGTTGATCAGGTCACGGGTTTCGGATACCCGCTCGCGGTCGACCTGCAGGATGATGTCGCCGTGGCGCAGACCGGCTTCCGCCGCCGGCTGGTCGTCGACTACCCGCTGCACCAGAGCGCCGTCCGGTGTTTCCAGGCCGAAAGCCTGGGCGGTGTTGAAGTCGAGGTTGGTGATCTCGATGCCCAGGTAGCCGCGGCTCACCCGGCCGGTGTCGCGGAGCTGCGGCAGGATCGACTCCAGGGTCTTCACCGGTACGGCGAAGCCGATGTTCTCGGCGTTGTAGTTGATCGCCGTTGCGATGCCGACCACTTCGCCCCGCAGGTTGACCAGCGGACCGCCGGAGTTGCCGAAATTGATGGCGGCGTCGGTCTGAATGAAGTTTTCGAAGGAGATGTCCGAAATACCCAAGGAACGGTTCTTGGCGCTCACCACCCCAACGGTGACCGTGTGGTCCAGGCTCAGCGGGCTGCCGATCACCATGATCCACTCACCCACCCGCAGGCTGTCGCTGTTGCCGAGACGCAAGTACGGCAGATCCGCGCCGGTATCGATCTTCAACAGGGCCAGATCCGTCGCCGGATCGGTCCCTATAACCTCCGCGTCATAGGTTCGGTCGCCGAGAGTGACGGTCAGCCGGTCGGCGCCGCGCACGACGTGGTTGTTGGTCACTACCAGGCCGTCCGGGCTGATCACGAAACCGCTACCGCCGGAATCCTGACGGCGCCGCTGGGGATCGTCGGAATCCCCCTGCCCGGGACCGCCGGGGCCACGGAAGAAGAACTCCAGCGGGTTCTGGCGCCGCGGTTCGGCGTCGAAGGTGGCAGCGGCGATCGACACCACCGCCGGCTCGACGGCCTCCGCCAGGTCGGCGAATCCACCACCACCGGCCGGCGTGTCGACGGCGATGGCGAGGGCCGTGGTATTCGACTGGGCGTCGCCGCTCGGGGTCATGTCGAGACCGCCGGCCAAGGCCATGCCGAAGACCACGGCTCCGGCCACCAGAAGGAACGTGAAGAAACGACGACTACGGCTAGTGCTCATGGGTGAGTCCTCTCGCTGCGGTATGGGATTCGATTCATCTTGACGTTCGAGGCTCTTCTTCGGATGGCCGGCGGCGGCTCCTCAGCCTCTTATCGGGTACCTAAGCAAAGGCCTTGCCAGGACCACTTCCACGGCTTACCGGCGGCTCTTCGACGAAACGCTGAAAGGCTGCGTCAAAATGGCGCGATCGGCCCCTTGGAGATCCCTCTCGGAAGGTTGAATTTGCAACCCGATTCGATTACACTCGCTCCGCCAGCTTGCCTTGGCAACCTAGGAAGTGGGCCTTATGCCCACTTTTTTTATTGTCAGCTTTTGCCTCGAAGGGTCGCCTGCTGAAGGGATTCGCAAAGGCCCAAAACAACTGCACAGGCAAGCCGTTGTCAGTGGAAGTCAGAGCATGAACGATGCGCAGCGCCGTCGCCCCCAAGGACTCGACCCGGACCTCGAGAAGGAGTTCGCCTCCATCGCCGACTGGTCCGGCTGTGAGCTGGTCCACGCCACACTGAATGGCGGGACCTTGCGGTTGATGATCGACCGCGAAGGTGGGATCACGCACAGCGACTGCGAAACGATTTCGAAACAGGTCTCGGCGTTGCTAGACGTCGTCGACTTCGGCCACGACCGGTACGTCCTGGAGGTCACCTCCCCGGGGCTCGACCGGCCATTATTTCGCCGAGGCGACTACGAGCGCTTCGCAGGCCGTCGTGCCCGAATCACCCACTATGCGGAAGACCGTAAGGTCACCGTGATCGGCCGCCTCGGCGGCTTGGTGGAGGATCGGGCGGTTCTCGAAGCGGATGGCGGAGAGCGCCTGGAGATCCCCTTGGAGAGCATCTCGGCGGCACGCCTCGAGATCGAACTATAGGAAGACCAAGTGATGGCGCAGGCTCAAGCCTCAGACGTGAATGTGAACGAGATCCTCGAGCAGGTCGCTCGTGAGAAGGATATCGACCTCAGCCGGTGGATTTCCGCTCTCGAAGACGCCATGGCGTCGGCGGCCAAGAAGCAGCACCGCATCAAGGAACCGGTGCGGGCCCACCTCGACCGCGAGACCGGCCAGTTCACCGCCGCGATCGTCAAGCAGGTCGTCGAGGAGGTCGAAGATCCGCTGGCCGAATGGACCGTCGAGGAGGCGCAGGATCACAAGGAGGACGCCGCCGTCGGAGACGAGATCCTGCTGCCCATCTCCACCGAGGGCTTGGGCCGCATCGCCGCCCAGTCGGCCAAACAGGTGCTCTATCAGCGGGTGCGCGAAGCCGAGCGCGAGAACATCTACAACGAGTACATCGACCGCGTCGGCGAAGTGATCAACGGCACCGTCAAGCGCTTCGAGCGTGGCGACATCATCATCGACCTCGGCCGCACCGAGGCGATCGTGCCGCGCAGCGAGCAGTCGCGCCATGAACGGTATAGCCAGGGCGAGCGCATTCGCGCCGTCATCGTGGACGTCCACACCCAGCCGAAGGGGCCGCAAATCGTCATCTCGCGCACCGATCCGCGCCTGCTGGTGAAGCTGTTCGAAATGGAGGTGCCGGAGATCTACGACGGCACGGTGGTGATCAAGAATGCCGTGCGGGCGCCCGGCGAACGGGCCAAGGTCGCCGTTTTCAGCCGCGAGCGGGACGTCGATCCGGTCGGCGCCTGCGTCGGCATGAAGGGGTCCCGGGTGCAGTCCATCATCCGCGAGCTGCGGGGCGAGAAGATCGACATCATCGAATACAGCGACGATCTCGTCACCCTCGCCCAGAGCGCCCTGGCACCGGCCAAGATCACCCGTGTCTCGGTGACCCACCCGGGCGAGTACCCGCATCTCGACGTGATCGTCGAGGACGAGCAGCTTTCCCTCGCCATCGGCAAGCGCGGACAGAACGTTCGCCTGGCGGCCGAGCTGCTGGGCGCCAAGATCGACATCAAGAGCGAAACCGACGTCAAGGACGAAGTGGCCGACGCCCTCGCCCGCATGCTGCAGACGGCGATGACTGAGGCCGAGGAGGAAGGCCAGGAACCTTCGATCACCATCGACCTGACGGAAGCTCCAGGGATCGGCGCCAAGACCGCCGAAAAGCTGGCCGAGGCGGGCTTCGACGATCTCGGGCGACTGCTGGAAGCCTCCGAGGAAGAGGTGTCGGCGGTCGAAGGGGTCGGCGGCAAAACCGCCGAAGGCCTGCTCGAATGGGCCAAGGACGAGCAGGATCGCCTGACCCAGGAGGCGGTGGGAGAGGGCCTCTCCCTCGACGAGGCGGAAGCAGCGCCGACCAGTACCACGATGGGCGATCAAGACTTCATGAGCGCCTTGACGGAGGCCTTCCAGGAGAGTGAACAACTGCGCGAGACCCTCGCCCAGCGCACCGCCGACGAGGAGGCTGCAGAAGACGACGCAGAAGAAGCGGGCGACGGGCCCGGCGAGGCCGAGGACGGCGATACTCAATAATTTTCGGGCAGTGGTCACGCCGCCCGCGGGCGCGCGTCGAGCGCGGGGAGTCACCCCGAGCTCGCGAATTACGGAGAGACGATGGGAAAGATTCGGGTGCAGGAACTAGCGAAGAGGATGGGGATCCCCCACCAGGATCTCGTCTTCAAGCTGAAGTCGATCGGAGTGCGGGTCGAAGGCGACGACGCTCAGATCGACACGGACATCATTCAGGCGATCTTGCAGGGCAAGAAGCTTCCCAACCCCCGGGAGGTCATCCTGCGCGATGGTTCCCAGGCCTCCGAAGCCTCGAACCTGCGACGACGCATGCCCCGGCGAGCGCCGGCCAACCCTCTCCGTCCCACCCGACCGCGCACCATGATCCAGCGGGTCGAGTCGAAGATCCAGAACATCCCGGTGAGCCGCAAGAAGACGGAGGAACCGGCGAAGCCGGCCACGCCGGAAGAAGCGGCCGTCGCCGAGGTCGAGAAGGCCGCGGCCCTGGAGCCGGAGGAGCCGCGGAAGGAAAAGAAGAAGGGGCGCCGGCCGGACGTACCGGACGAGGACGAGAAACTCACCCAGTTCCGCGGCGCCGTCGACGCCCTCGAAGAGAGCGAGGAAACCGAACCGGAAAAGCCGGAAGAACCGGCGGTGCCGAAGACCACCCGCCGCAAGCGCCGGGCCGCGCGCAAGGGCGAAGCAGACAGCAGCGACCTGTCCTTCGCCAAGGGCCGCCCGGAGGGCGTGGTGATGATCAGTGAAGGCATGACCGTCCGGGAATTCGCCGACAAGCTGGGGGTCAAGAGCAAGGAACTGATCAAAATCCTCTTCCAGCGCGGCGTGATGGCCAACATCAACAACGTGCTGGACCCGGAGCTGGCCGAAGAGATCGCCATGGAGCTGGAGATCGAGGCCAAGGTCGTTTCCTACGAAGAAGAGGTCCAGTACAAGTCCGAAACGTCCCTCGGCGAGGAGATTGAAGGCACCGTTGAGCGGGCCCCGGTGGTGACCATCATGGGCCACGTCGACCACGGCAAGACCTCACTCTTGGACGCCTTCCGAGAATCGCGGGTGGTCGACAGCGAACACGGCGGCATCACCCAGCACATCGGCGCCTACGAGGTGATGGTCGGCGACGAATCCGACAAGAAGATCGTGTTTCTCGACACCCCGGGCCACGAGGCCTTCACCATGATGCGCGCTCGAGGTTCAAGGGTGACGGACCTGGTGGTGCTGGTGGTCGCCGCCGATGACGGCGTGATGCCGCAGACCCAGGAAGCCATCGACCACGCCCGCGCCGCCGACGTGCCGCTGGTGGTGGCGATCAACAAGATCGACAAGGAAAACGCCAATCCCGACCGCGTCAAAAAGGAGCTGGCCGAGCGCGAGCTGCTGGTCGAGGACTGGGGGGGCGACACGGTGTCGGTGGAGATCTCCGCCCTCAAGCAGCAGGGTATCGATCAGCTTCAGGAGATGATTCTCCTCACCGCCGAGCTGCTGGATCTCAAGTCCAATCCGGAAGTCGCCGCCCAGGGTGTGGTGATCGAGGCCCGCAAAGAGGTTGGCCGCGGCATCGTCGCCACGGTGCTGGTGCAAAACGGTACCCTCACCATCGGCGACTCCTTCGTGGCCGGCGCCACCACCGGCCGGGTGCGCGCCATGGTCAACGACTTCGGCGACCGTATCGAAGAAGCCGGACCCTCGACCCCCGTCGAGATCACCGGCTTCACCGACGTGCCGGACGCCGGCGATGTGCTTCAGGTGGTCGAGGACGAGGCCAAGGCGCGCAGCATCGCCGACCTCCGCCAGCAGGAGCAGCGCCGCAGAGACATCGGCGGCACCTCCTCCAAGCTCAGCCTCGAGCAGCTCTTCGAGACCATCCAGGAGGGTGAGGTCAAGGAGCTGCCGGTGATCGTCAAGGGCGACGTCCAGGGCTCCGTCGAGGTATTGAAGGACACCCTGACCAAGCTCAGCACCGACAAGGTCAAAGTGCAGATCATCGGTTCCGGCGTGGGCGCCGTATCGGCCAACGACGTCCTCCTCGCCTCCGCATCGAATGCCCTAATCGTCGGCTTCAACGTTCGCCCGGAGCGCAACGCCTCGGACCTGGCCGAGAAGGAGGAGGTGGACATCCGCCTCCACACGGTGATCTACGAGCTGACGGACGAACTCAAGAAAGCGATGGCCGGTCTTCTCGATCCGACTTTCCGGGAGGTCAACACCGGCACCGCGGAGGTACGCGAGCTGTTCAAGGCCCCGAAGGTCGGGACCATCGCCGGTTGCCACGTGGTGGACGGAAAGATCCCGCGCAACGCCAAGGTGCGGCTGCTGCGCGACAACCGGGTGGTCTACGAAGGCAAAATCGCCTCTCTGCGCCGCTTCAAGGACGACGTGGCGGAAGTGCGATCGGGCTTCGACTGCGGTATCGGCCTCGAACGTTTCCAGGACGTCAAGCCCGGCGACATGATCGAAGCCTTCGTCAGCGAAGAGGTGGCTCCGACCCTTTAGCCCGTCCCGGATCTGGTTCAGGTATCGCCGATGTCGATTCACGTCGCGGTGGTCTGTATGGAGCTGCACTTGCCGGCGGCTCGCAGCCTCAAGGACAAACGGCGGGTCATTCGCTCACTGGTCGACCGGCTCTTCAAGCGCTACCGGGTCTCCGTCGCGGAAACCGGACGCCAGGAACTCCATCAATCGAGCGAACTGACCGTCGCCGTGGTGGCGAGCAGTCCCAAGGACCTGCAGAAAATTCTCGACAACGTCAACGCCTTGGCGGACGAAACCTCAGGTGCCGTGCTGGTGCGCTGGGATCCCTACGACGCTAGCCCCACCACCGAGTGGGTCGCGGGGGACGACGACGCGCTGGACTTCGACGAATCGGATTTCGAACGCTAACCTCCGCCACTCCATCGAAGGAATCAGGAAACATGTTCAGCCCCGCTCCACGCGACCTCGTCGAGCGCATTCGCGACGGCCAGCGCTTCTTGCTGACCAGCCACATCCATCCCGACGGCGACGCCATCGCCTCCGGCGTGGCGCTCGCCCGGCTGCTGCGCAGCCAGGGAAAGGGAGCCACCCTGTGGTACCGCGACACGCCGCCCAAGATCTACCGGGCGGTGCCTGGCGTGGACCGAATCCACCTCGGTGAAGCGCCCCCAGCGGGCTTTCCGAAGAGCTTCGACGCGTTGATCGTGCTCGAGTGCCCCAGCCCGGAACGGTCCGGCCTGGAGGAACAGTTCGGGAAGCTCCCGCTTTTGAATATCGACCACCACCTGGGCAACCAGTACTACGGATCGGTCAACTGGGTGGAGCCGTCGGCACCGTCCGTCGGCGAGATGGTCTACCGGCTGGCTCGCACGATGAAGCTGGCGATCGATGAGCAGACCGCCAATGCCCTGTTCCTGACCCTGGTGACGGACACCGGCGGTTTCCGCTTCTCGAACGCCACCGCCGCAGCCTTCGAGGCGGCGGCGGATCTGGTGCGCGACGGCGCCCAGCCGCCGTTGGTCTCGAAATGGGTCTATGAAAGCCAGCCGGAGGGCATGATGCGCCTGCTGGCGGAGATGCTCCAAACCCTCGAACTGCACGCCAGCGACCGCATCGCACTGGTTCGCTTGGAGCCGGAGATGTTCGAACGGGCTGGCGCCGAGGCCGGCGACGCCGAGGGGTTGATCGACTTCCCACGCTCGATCGCCGGAGTCGATGCGGTGGCCCTGATCCGCCGCCGGGGCGAAGGCGAGTACAAGATCTCGCTGCGCAGCCGGGGGACCATCGATGTCGAGAAGATCGCCCGCCGGCACGACGGAGGCGGCCACCATAACGCCGCCGGTCTGGTGATTGAAGCGTCCTTCGATGAGGTTCGCCGCACTCTGCTCGACGAACTCACTTCTGCCCTCGAAGCGAGCGGCGCGGGAGAGGAAGAGTGAAAAAGCACGGTCTTTTGTTGGTCGACAAGGCCACCGACTGCACCTCTCACGACGTGGTGCAGCAGGCGCGACGCATCCTGGGAACCCGCAAGATCGGCCACTGCGGCACCCTGGACCCGGCGGCTACCGGCCTTCTGGTGCTCACCGTCGGCGCCGCGACACGTCTCACCCGCTTCCTGATCCGGGCGCCGAAGGTGTATGAGGGCACCATCCACTTCGGTCAGGTGACAGATACCTACGACGCCGAAGGCGAGATGGTCGAGGAGCACTCGACGGCCGCCTTGACCCAAGACTTGGTGGCCCAGGCGATGGCCTCCTTCGAAGGCGAGATCGATCACCAGGCGCCCCCCTACTCGGCGAAGAAGCACCAGGGCAAGAAGTACTACGAACTGGCCCGAGAAGGCCAGGAGATCCCCGTCGAGACCAAGAAGGTCACCGTTTGGGAGCTTTCGCCGCAGGGGCCACTGGAGGACGATCGCATCGATTTCGTGCTCTCCAGCTCCTCCGGCACCTACGCCCGCACGCTGGCCTACGAGGTGGGCCGCGCCGTCGGCACCGGCGCCCACTTGTGCCGCTTGCGGCGTCGGCAAGTCGGCCCCTTCGAGCTGGCGCGGGCCTTGACCCTCGACGAACTGAAGGGCCGGGTTCAGGAAGGGGTGCGCGAGGAAAACCTCGGCTCCGCGTGGGTACCCTTCAATGAAATCCGCCTGCCCTTCGGTGAGGTGACCCTCGACGTCCAGCAAGAGCGGCGCATTCAGCACGGCCAGACGGTGCTGCTGCGCGGTCGCCAGGAGAGCGAAGGGGATTGGATCAAACTGCTGGGTTCGCGGCGGCAGTTTCTCGCCGTCGGCGCGGTGACCGAACGCATCGGCGAACGCGGCGTGACCATCGTCCAGCCGAAGATCGTCTTCTCCAATCTAGCAGGCTGCTGAAAGAGCGCTCCGCGCATGATTTCAGCAATCCTGCTAGATCTTTGTTTTCAGGGGGCTAGGCGCCCCCTCAGCCGAAAAGACGCGTCTTTCCGGCTTCACCCCGTCCACGGCGACTTCGTCGCCGCCTCGCCCTCCAGGCTCGGAGCTGGGAACTGACCAATTATTCAGATTTCTGCGGACGGATACGCGTCAGAATGCGACGTCTCCGGCGGCCTTCGTGGTATGGTCGCGCGGTTGAGAACGAGAAGAAGAAGAGAAAATAAGGAGGAAGTCCCCGTGGCTCAGACCACAGAGAAGAAAGCAGAGATCATCGAGGAGTACAAGCTCCACGACTACGACACCGGATCGCCGGAAGTCCAGGTCGCGCTGTTGACCCAGCGCATCGCGGAACTCACCGAGCACTTCAAGGTTCACAAGCTGGATCACCACGGACGCCGCGGCTTGCTCAAGCTGGTCGGCCGGCGTCGGCGCCTGCTCGACTACATGAAGAGCAAGGACATCGAGCGTTACCGCACGATGATCGAGCGCCTCGGACTGCGGAAGTAGCCGCCGTCCGGGAATGATCGCCCGCCCCGGAGCCTCGAGAGCACCGGTCGAGGGCCATCCCCCCACTCTGACAATCGAACTCCGGCTCATCCCCGGCTCGGCCGGCTGGCCGGAGGTTCGAACCGCGCACCCTTGCGCACCCGGACCGCGCTCCAGGTGGAGCCCGTCCGTTGAAGCGACAGTTGAGAGAAAAGAGAAAATCGCATGAAAACGACCAAGACCATCGAAATCGGTTCCCAGTCCATCACCGTCGAGACGGGCCGCATGGCCCGCCAGGCGGACGGCTCCTGCACCGTGCGCTGTGGCGACACCATGGTGCTGACCACCGCCTGCATGGACAAGCGGAACGATCGGCCGCGGGACTTCCTGCCCCTGACCGTTGAATACCGAGAGAACACCGCCGCCGCCGGCCGCATCCCCGGCGGTTTCTTCAAGCGTGAAGGCCGCCCGTCGGAAAAAGAGATCATCACTTGCCGCCTGACTGACCGGCCGCTGCGCCCGCTGTTCCCGGACGGCTACTTCAACGAGACCCAGATCATCTCCTTCGTGATGTCCGCCGATGGCGAAAACGATCCGGACATCTTGGCGATCAACGGCGCCTCCATCGCCCTGGTGCTGTCCGAGATCCCCTTCTACCACCCGGTGGGCGCCGTGCGTGTCGGCCTGATCGAAGACGAGATCGTCTTCAATCCCACCAACAGCGAGCGCGACCTCGCCGACCTTGACTTGATCGTCGTCGGCACTGAGGAGGCGGTGGTGATGGTCGAGGCGGCCGCCAACCAGGTGTCCGAGCAAATGCTCCTCGACTGCATCTTCAAGGGTCACGAAGAGATCCAGAAGATCATCCACGCCCAGCACCAGCTCTACCGTGAGCTGGGCATCCAGAAGCCCGCCTGGGAAGCTCCCGAGAAGTATTCCAAGGACTTTCTGGAGCAGGTGCGCTCCGAGTTTTACGGCACCCTGAAGGGCGCCATGCAGACCCGCGGCAAGTTCGAACAGCGGGACCGCATCAAAGAGGCAGTGGACGCCTACGTGGAGCGCATTCCGGAAGAGGACGAAGAGCGCCGCGCCCAGTTCAAGGTGATTCTCAAGAGCCTCGAAGAGGAGATCCTGGCGGACGTAGTGCTCAATGAAAACCAGCGCCTTGACGGCCGGTCTCTCGACGAGATCCGGCAGATCACCATCGAAACCAGCATCCTTCCCCGCACCCACGGCTCGGCGCTCTTCACCCGCGGCGAGACCCAGGCGATGGTCACTGCCACCCTCGGCACCAGCCGCGACGCCCAAATCATCGAGGAATACGAAGGCGAGAGCCGTCAGAAATTCCTCCTCCACTACAACTTCCCGCCCTTCTCCGTCGGCGAAGTGCGCTTTCTGCGCGGCCCCGGACGGCGTGAGATCGGCCACGGCGTCTTGGCCCGTCGCGCCCTGACGGCGGTCCTTCCGGACGAAGATGACTTTGCCTACACCGTGCGGGTGGTCTCCGACATCCTGGAGTCCAACGGCTCATCATCGATGGCGACGGTGTGCGGCGGTTCCCTCGCTCTGTTCGACGCCGGCGTGCCGATCAAGGCGCCGGTGGCTGGCGTCGCCATGGGCTTGATCAAAAAGGGCGAGCGCTTCGCGGTGCTCACCGACATCGCCGGCCAGGAAGACCACTTCGGCGACATGGACTTCAAGGTCGCCGGCACCCGCGACGGCATCACCGCCCTGCAGATGGACATCAAGATCACCGGCGTCAACCGGGAAATCATGGCGCGGGCGCTGGAGCAGGCCCACAGCGGCCGTATGTTCCTGCTGGACAAGATGGACGATTCGCTGCCGTCGGCGCGCGAAGAGCTGTCCCGCTACGCGCCGCGCCTCTACACCGTCGAGGTGCCGCGCGAGAAGATCCGCGACATTATCGGACCGGGAGGCAAGACCATCCGCTCCATCGTCGAGGAAACCGGCTGCGAGATCGACATCCAGGACGACGGCCGGGTAGTCATCGCCTCGCCGGACGAACCCTCCGCCAAGCACGCGATGGAATTGATCGAGCGCCTCACCGAGATGCCGGAGGTTGGCAAGGTCTACACCGGCCAGGTGCGGCGGGTGGAGGGCTACGGCGCCTTCGTCGAGATCATGCCGGGTACCGACGGTCTGGTGCACATCAGCGAGATGGCCCCTTACCACGTCAAGGAGATGAGCGATCTCGTCTCCGAGGGCGACGAGATGGAGGTCAAGGTCATCAACATCGACGAGACCGGCAAGGTTCGTCTGTCTCGCAAGGCGGTCATCATGGAGGCACCGGACTACGACCCGGCCCAGTATGCCCACCTGCAGGAAGCGAACGCGGGTGGCGGCGGTGGCAACCGCGGCGGACGCTCCGACGGCGGCCGTGGTGGACGCGGCGGGCGTTCCGACGGGGGTCGAGGCGGCCGTGGTGGCCCTCGTGGCGGCCGCGGCGGCAACCGCGGTGGACGCGGCGGGCGCCGGTAGGCCGGCACCTTGGGCGCCCACTCCGGCACCGTAGAGCGCGACCGCCTCGTCGCCGATCTCGATGTCTTCCTGGAGGCCGACCAGGGCACGGACTATTGCCCCAACGGCCTCCAGGTCCAGGGCGCCTCGAAGATCCACAAGATCGTCACCGGGGTCTCGGCCTGCCGCGAACTCTTCGAGCGCGCGGCAGCGGCCGGGGCCCAGGCGGTTCTGGTGCACCACGGCGTCTTCTGGCGCGGAGACCCCTACCCCATCACCGGCATGCAGTACGGGCGCATCCGCGCCCTGCTCGCCGCCGACCTCAACCTGATTGCCTACCACCTCCCCCTCGACCGCCATCCCGAGGTCGGCAACAACGCCCTGGCCGCCCGCGCCCTGGGCCTCGAAGATCTCGAGCCCTTCGCCTTCCACGACGGCTTGCCGACGGGTTTCCAGGGACGGTTCCCAGAGGCCATCACCGCCGAAGAGTTGGTGCGTCGGGCCAAAGCCCTCTACGCACAAGCCCCCTTACATCTCGGCACAGGCCCCGATCGAGTCCGCACCCTCGGCATCGTCAGCGGCGGCGCCCAGCGCGACCTCTTCAAAGCCATCGACGAGGGCCTGGACGCCTTCCTCACCGGTGAGGTCAGCGAGTGGGTCACCAACACCGCCCGCGAGTGCGGAATCCACTATCTCGCTGCCGGCCATCACGCGACCGAGCGCATCGGCATCCGGACCCTCGGCGAATGGGTCGCCGAACGCTATGGCGTGGACGTCGAATTCATCGACGTGCCGAATCCGGTCTGAAGCCGCGACGGCCTAGCCTTCGACGCGCCACTCACTCCTCGAATTCAGCTTTTGCTGCCCTTCTTCGGTCACGACAACAAACGTTCAGGCCTCTGGGCTTCTGCCTAGGGAGTACCACGGATCCACGATTCAGCTAGCCGTCAGTTTCTTGACCAATGGCCTTGGAAAGGCTACGGTCATTTTGAGATCCAGATTCATCAAGGCCAGTGACTCTGATTGTCGAACGATCGAAAAGGACTCAACATGGGTTTCCCTGAGCGCTATCTGCCGACCGTCGTACTCTCACTAGTGGCTGCCCATCTCGTCTTTGGGCACTCTCCAACTTCGTGGGCTCAAGAAATTCCGCCAGTTCTCTACGCCGACGTTCCTCTTGGATCAGACCCCTCGATCCCCGTTTGGCTCGCCGCGGACGTTGCAGTCGATCCCGATGGGAGCCTCAGCGAGCTGCTCTCATCAGGTAGCCAACTCACGATTCATTCACTTCTTAGAAACGCCTCCCCCAACCGCTGTACCGAGGTCACGGAGTTCTACGATCACGACGTCTACATCACAACCGACCGATCAACTCTCCAAGATGCCCTAGAAGGCGACGCTCTGATTGTCTTGGCGAGGGTGGATCAATCGGCTCCCGGATTTCTGCGGTCCGAGCCAGGACAGATGTTCTCCGCGCGAGTTCTCGAGAACTTGAAAGGAAATGCTCCGAACTCGATCTACTTCTTCGTCCCGGTAGGAGAGTTTCGGGCAGGGCCCTATCGAATCTGCAAGGTCGATATGCGCTACAAGCGAATTCCCATTCATGGAGATGAGGTTGTCTTGATGGTGCCGCGTGTGACGAATACCAACGAGCCATTTCTTGCTCTCTCGACCGGCGCAGGACTCTTTCAGAGAACTGAGGATGGCTGGTTGGTTCCGCCGTCAAGATTCCGGGATGTCTCCGTCAAATGGTCAGCCTTTCTTCGAGATGCAAAGAGAGGTGCGCGAGAATGAGCCGCCTCGCCGCTCATTGGATTCCTCAGCACGCTCGCCTTTGCAGGTTTCGTCCTAGCGTGCGTCAGCTCGGGCCGTTCAACCGGCCAAAGAGTAGGCTACGACTCGATGCAAGTGCGAGGTACCAACCTCACCGCTTCTCAATCAAGTGCGCTCCAACGGGGAATGGATCAGTGGAATAACCAGAGTTGTAACACCGGTGGCAGGTCGTTTCCGAGGCTGCAGCAGTCGGCCCAGGGGGCGGGGCGAATAATCGATGTCACTTTCATTTCTGGCCTGTCACCGAACGGTACTTGCGGCTCCTTCGCTGGGAATCTGATCAAGGTCTACGAGCTTGCTCGGCTACCCGACGGTCGGGTTGTTCCCTGCGGTCGTTCAGACATCCTTGAAGACACTTTTGCTCACGAGCTGGGCCACCTACTAGGCCTAGACGATCAGTACGGCTCCGGATGCTCCACTCACATCATGGGTCAGGCAACTATCACTTCGTCGGGGCAGTACGTTCAGCGCGCTGTCAAACCAGGTGAGTGCCAGAAGGTTGCGGACACCAATGAGACGCCGCAAGAGCAGGTTGCGGTGGATTGTCTGGTGGCTCCCGATTGCCAGACGCCGCCAAGCTGCCCGAACGGCAATCCCCAATTGTGTTCCCCGATCGTCTTAGACCTCGACCGACAGGGCTTCGAGTTCACCTCCTGAGCGGATGGAGTCGACTTCGATCTAGATGCCGATGGCGAGCGTGAGCGGATCGCGTGGAACGCCTATGCCAAGAACACCGATCCCTTTCTGTTCCTCGATCGGAACGGAAACGGCCTAGTGGACAATGGGCAAGAGCTGTTTGGCGATTCAACTCCGTTCTTGGGCGGAGGACGCGCACAGAACGGCTATCAGGCGCTTTTTGAGCTGGATGTCGTTCACGGCAACGGCAACGGCTGGATCGACCGTAGCGACAAGGCATTCGAGATGATCGGACTGTGGGCCGACTCCAACCACGATGGAATCAGCCAGCCGGAGGAAATGCAGACCTTGGTGGACGCTGGAGTGGTGGCGATCTCGACGGAATACTTCTCGGGACTTTACTTCGATCCTCATGGCAACGCCATGATGTTCACAAGCGAGGCCCTGGTCCTCGATGAGTTTGGAGAGGTGACGGATACGAAGACCGTAGACGTATTCTTTACGGCTGACGACTAACCAGCAGCCTTCGAAAACAGCCGGAAGAAGTTCTCGGTCGTTCGCCGGACGGTCTCTTCGAGCGCCTCGCCGCGTTCGTCGGCCAGGCGCTGGGCGATTTCGTGGACGTAGGCCGGTTGGTTCTTTTTGCCGCGGTAGGGCACCGGGGCGAGGTAGGGGGTGTCGGTCTCGACCAGGTCGCGGTCGAGCGGCAGTTCCGGCAGGACTTCGCGCACGTTGTCCGCCCGGTTGAAGGTGATCATCCCGGAGAGGCCGAGGTAGGCGTCCCGGGCGATCAGTTCGCGGGCCATTTCGAGGCCACCGGCGAAGGAGTGGAAGTCGGCTTTCAAGTGCACATAGCCTGGGTCGCGGAAGACTTCCAGCATCTTCTCGTTGGAATCCCGATTGTGCACCACCACCGGTAGATCCAGCTCCAGGGCCAGGTCCCACTGGTCGCGCATGGCGCGCTCCTGCACCTCGCGGGGTGAGTTGTCGTAGAAGAAGTCGAGGCCGCACTCCCCCACCGCCACCGCTTTGGGCTCCGCCAGCAGGGAGCGGAGGGCGGGCAAGTCTTCGGCAGCCCAGGAACTCGCCTCGTGCGGATGGACGCCCAGGGCACACCACACGTCGTCGTGCCGGTGGCAGAGGTCGAGCAGGGTTTCCGCGTCGCTCAGCCGGATGGCCGGTACTAGGAAGCCGCGGAGGCCGCGCTCGCGGGCGGCGTCGAGGGCGCGTTCGCGCTCGTCCGGCGGCAGGGACTGCAGATGACAGTGGGAGTCGATCAATCCCTCGCCGGGTACCGAAGTGGGCTCGCTCACCAGACCGGCCTCATGAAACGCGGGTCCCGTTCTCGACCGGCGTCTCCGGGCGGATGACCACTGGCTGGCCGTCGACGGTGGCGGCCAGCACCATGCCGCGAGACTGGACCCCCATCAGCTTCGCCGGAGCGAGGTTCGCGACCACCACCACCTGAGTACCCACCAGGTCTTCCGGCGCATACTGCTTGGCGATGCCGGCCACCACCTGACGAAGCGTCTCCTCGCCGAGATCGATTTCCAGACGCAGCAGCTTGTTGGACTTCGGTACCGCCTCGGCCAGCTTGACGGTACCGACCCTCAGTTCCGATTCGAAGAACTGGTCGATCTTGATCAGCCCTTCGTCGGAGGGCTCCTCCATCTCGGCCGCCTGTTGCCTCGCCTGCTCGTTCGATGATTCCGCCTCCGCGGCAGCGGCGATCTCCGCCAGGTACGCCTTCTGGTCAATGCGTGGAAAGAGCGGTCCGCTCTCCGGCAACTCGGCGTCCACCGGGGTGCCACCCCAGTCGAGGTCACCGTTCTCGGCATCGCCCGCGATGGCGGCCAGCACCTTGGGTGCGACCTGCGGCATGAAGGGCAACAGCGCCGTGGTGGCGATGCGGGTGGCTTCCAGGCCATTCCACAGCACCCGAGCCAGGGCGTCGCGCTTTGACTCGTCCTTGATCATCTTCCAGGGCTCGCGCTCGACGATGTACTGGTTGGCCTGGGAAAGGAGCTTCCACAGGCTCTCCAGGGCTCGGCTGAAGGCCAACTCCCCCATCGCCTGGTGGAAGCCGACGACCGCTTCTTCGGCCGCGCCGATCAGCGGATTGTCGTCGCAGGAGAGCGGCGGCGTCTGGCCGCCGAAGGCGCGGCGCGACAGGGTCACCAGCCGGCTCACGGTGTTGCCCAGGGTGTTCGCCAGATCGCTGTTGTAGCGCTCGATGAACCCTTCGTCGGAGAACTGGGCGTCCTGGCCGAAGACCATCTCCCGCAGCAGGAAGTAGCGCAGGCTGTCGGCCCCGAAACGTTCGATCAAGGCGTCCGGCCGCACCACGTTGCCGACGGACTTGGAGACCTTTTTCTTGTCCAGGAGCCACCAACCGTGAGCCCAGACGGTGGTCGGTAGCGGCAGGCCGGCGGACATCAGGAAGGCCGGCCAATAGACCGCATGGAAGCGCAGAATATCCTTGCCGACCAGGTGCAGGCGCTCGTCACCGCCCTGCCAGAACGTGTCGTAGAGGTCCGTCGCCTCGCTGCCGAAGCCCAGGGCACTGATGTAGTTGGTCAGGGCGTCGAGCCATACGTAGACGGTTTGTCCCTCGTGCTCCGGGAAGGGGATTCCCCAGGTGAGACCCGCCCGGCTGACGGAGAGATCCCTTAAGCCCGACTCGACGAAGGACCGCACCTCGTTCAATCGCGTGCCAGGCTGCACGAACTCCGGATGCTGCTCGAACAGGTCCAGCAGCGGCTGCTGGTAATTCGACAGGCGAAAGAAGATGTTCTCCTCGGAGTGCCACTCGGCCGCCGTCTCGTGCACCGGGCAGCGGTTCTCCGGCACCAGTTCCTTGTCCGTGTAGAAGGTCTCGCAGGAGGGGCAGTACCAACCCTCGTGGCGGGCGGTATAGAGATCCTCCGCCGCCACCAGCCGCTGGATCATCTCCTCGACGCCGCGGGCATGGCGGTCCTCGGTGGTGCGCACGAAATCTTCGTGCGAGATGTCCAGGATCTTCCACAGCTCGTGGTAGCGCTCTACGATGCGGTCCGCCAGCTCGATCGGCCGGATGCCCTCGTTCTCCGCCGCGCGCTCGATGTTTTGGCCGTGCTCGTCGGTGCCGGTGAGGAAGCGCACTTCCTGCCCCCGAGAGCGCCGGTAGCGCGCCAGGGTGTCGGCCACGACGGTGGTGAAGATATGCCCGATGTGGGGCATGCCGTTGACGTAGTAGATCGGGGTGGTGACGTAGAAACGACTCATGAGATTCCTCCGAGGACTTCTCCGGACGGCGAATCGTAGCAAAGCCGGCGCGAGCCGCGCCCGCGACCCTCAGGCCTTGGACGACGAACCGGCCGCGATCAGATCCTGCGGCTGAAAGCGGTACTGAGCACAACAGAAGACGCAGTCGGCTTCGATCTCGCCGGACTCTCCGACGATCGACTCGATCTCTTCCCGGCTCAGCACCGCCAGGTGATTGCGCAGGCGGCTCCGGCTACAGCGGCAGCGATACTGCACCGGCAGATCCTCGTGCACCACCGGATCGAGACCGGCGAGGATGGCACCGAGGGTTTCCTCCCGGCCGCCAGCCTCGATCAGCCGGCTGACGCCGACGGTAGCGGCGATGTTGCTTTCCAACCGCTCGACCGCTTCGAGCCCGCCGTCCGGCAGCACCTCGACGATCAGACCGCCGGCTCCCGCCACCCCCTGTGGCTTGCCGAGGACCCCGACCAGGACCGCCGTGCGGGTCTGCTCGCTCTGCAGCAGGTAATGGGCCAAATCGTCTCCGATCTCACCGCTCACCAACTCCACCTGGCTCTGGTAGCGCTTCCCCTGCCGCTCGCGGCCGACCCGCAGCAGGCCCTTGCCCACCGCCGCGCCGACGTTGAGCTTGCCGGCCGCCGTGTGCGGCACATCCACCTGCCGATGGGCCACCCTGCCGCGTAGGTTGCCGGCGTCGTCGACCTCGACCATCAGATGGCCCAGGGGGCCGTCGCCGTGCACCTCCAGGACCATGCGGCTGGGCGTCTTCGCCGCCATCCGCAGCATCAAGGTGGCACCGGCGAGGCTCCGCCCGAGAGCCGCGGCCGCCACCGGCGAAAGGTCCATGCGGCCGCGCATGGTCTCGACGATTTCCGTCAGGTCGACAAAAGCCCAGCGCAACTCACCGCCTCCGGCGGTACCGGTTTGGAGGGTGCCCCGGGCAAAGATCTCCGTGGAGTCCGTCGCCGCTGCTTCAGCCATCCCCGCCTCCTTCCTCGACCGCGGCGTGACCCGCATCGCTCGCCACCTGCGCCGCCCGCCAAACCTCTCGCCAGGTCACCCCGGCGGCCCGCGCGACCTTGCGGCAGTCTTCGTACTCCGGTGCGGCGGAAAGAGCACGGCCGGCGAGGAACCCCTCCTTCACTCGTACCGGTCCCCAGGGGGTTTCCACCGTACGGTGGGAGCGCTCCGCCTCCAGGCGCTCCGCCTCGTGCCAGCGGCAGCCCAGGGAGCCGGACTCGGCGAGCAACAGGTTCGCCAGCGGCAGGCGTTCTTCCTTGCGGCACAGCACCGTCACCAAACACCCGGGCCGGTTCTTCTTCATTTGCACCGGCGTCAGGTAGGCATCGAGGGCGCCGGCTTCGAGCAATCGCTCGAACAGATGACCCAGCCCCTCCGCCGGCAGGTCGTCGATTTCCGTTTCGATCACCGTCACTCGGGCGGACGGGCTGGCGCCGGATTGGCCGCTCCCTCGGCCGCGCAGGATTCTGAGGGCGTTGGGCTGGCCGGGGATCTCTCGCCTGCCGAGGCCGTAGCCGGTCGCCTCCAGCACCATCGCCGGCACACCTTGGTCGACTACCTCGCCCACCAGCTCCGCCAAGATCACCGCTCCGGTGGGGGTCACCAGTTCGCCGACTCCTTCCCCCCGAATGGGGATGCCGGCGAGCAACTCGGCGGTGGCCGGCGCCGGCACCGGTAGCCGGCCGTGGGCGGTCATCACCTCGCCGGAGCCCACCCGCACGGATCCCGCGGTGATGCGATCCGGTGCCAGATGATGGAAAGCCGCCGCGATGCCCACCAGATCGACGATCGAATCGATCGCCCCGACCTCGTGAAAGTGCACCGACTCGATGGCCATGCCGTGCACCTTGGCCTCGGCCTCGCCCAACCGCTGAAAGAGCCGCATCGCCGTCGCCTTCACTTCGTCTCCGAGTCGGCTGCCGGCGATCAACTCGACGATTTGCGACAGGGTGCGACCATGGGAATGATCGTGCTCGTGGTCGCGATGGCCGTGATCGCCATGGCGGTGGTGGTGACGTCCTCCGGCCTCTTCCTCGGGATCCGGACCCTCGACCGGCGCGCCGTGTTCCAGAACCCGAAAGCGAATGCCGGATATCCCACCCCGCAGGGCCCGAAAGCTCTCGATCGCGACCCCCGTCAGATCGAGCGCGTCGACCGCCTCGGTCAGCACTTCGAGGGGCATCCCGAGGTCGAGACAGGCGCCGAGAAACATGTCGCCGGCGATACCGCTGTGGCAGTCCAGGTGGAGGTGGCTTCCGGCCTTCATGGGACGTGAAGTTACCACGCAAATGAGTGTCGGAATGGCCTGTTAGCTACCATCCACCGTGTTGCCGCAGGGAGGTCCAGCGCCCTCCCCGGCCGACGATCATGTGATCGACCAGCAGCACACCCAGTAGGTCTCCGGAGTCCGCCACGCGGCGGGTGAAAACAAGGTCCTGGGCGCTCGGGCTGGGGTCCCCGCTGGGATGGGTATGGAACAACAGGAGGCCCGCCGCGCCGTGCAGCAGCGCCTCCCGCAGGATCTCCCGCGGCTCCGCCACTGCTCGCTGCAAGGTTCCCCGGAACAGTTCCCGCTCGCCGGTCAGGCGGTTGCGGGCGTCGAGGAACAGCACCCCCATCACCTCCTGGCCGTGCAGTCCGTAGCGCAGGTTGAGGTAGCGGGCAACCGCCGCCGGCCGGTCGAGGGGGGCGCGGGCCGGCATCTCGGCGCGCGCCAGCCGGCGACCGATTTCGAGCGCCGCCAGCACGCTCGAGGCCTTCGCCGGGCCGAGTCCCGGCCGCTGCAGGCGAGTCGCGTCGCTGCCGAGGAGTCCCTCCAGGCCGCCGGCCTGCCGCAGAATCTCCATCGCCATCGCCAGAGCCGAGTGGCCGCGCCGTCCGGAGCGCAGCAGTACCGCCACCAGCTCCGCGTCGGAAAGCCCCTGGGCGCCGTCGCGCAGCAGGCGCTCCCGGGGCCGCTCACCATTCGGTAGGTCTCGTATCGCAAAGTCCATCACCGCCATCGTCGCGTTCTCCTTTCATGTACCGAAGACGCCAAAGGGAGCGAACACCTTGCGGACGAGCGGAAATGCGAAAGAATCCTCACCGAGGATCCCAATTCGCTGAGGGAATCAACGATGCCAAACCTACCCAATACCTTCGCCCTGCTGGAAGCCGATGAAGCGGACTACCGGACCAGCGGAGCCGCCATCTTGCCGGTGCCCTTCGAGCGCACGACGTCCTACGGCAAGGGCACCGGCGCGGGCCCGGTGGCGATCCTCCAGGCCTCCCAGGCCCTCGAGCTGTGGGACGAGGAGCTCAACTCAGAGCCCTTTGCCCAAGGCATCGCGACGTTGCCCGCCTTCTCGCCGGAGTCCTTCGATCTTGCCGATGCCCTGGCGGAAATCGAGGCGGAGGCCTTTCGCCACCTGACCAACGGCAAGTTCCTGGTCACCATCGGCGGCGAACACAGCCTCACCCAGGCCCCGGCCCGGGCAACGCGGCAGGCCGCCGGGGAAGAGATCGGCATCGTCCAGTTCGACGCCCACGCGGATCTGCGCGAGGCCTACGACGGAACGCCCTACAGCCACGCCTCGGTGATGCGGCGCTTGGTCGACGACGGATTCCCAAGCCTCGCCGTCGGCCTCCGCTCTCTTTCGACGCCGGAAGCGGCGCTGATCGAAGAGCGACAACTCCCGGTGCTGTGGGGCCACGAACTCGAGGCCTCCGACCGGGCCCTCAAACGCTTCACCGACCTGCTCGACACCCTGCCGGAAGCGGTGTACCTGACCTTCGACGTGGACTTTCTCGATCCCTCCTTGATGCCGTCCACCGGCACGCCGGAACCCGGTGGCGGTACCTGGTACCCCACCCTCGCCTTGCTCCGCCGGCTGTTTGAGCGCAAGCGGGTTCTCGCCATGGACGTAGTGGAGCTGGCCCCCATCGGCGGATTTCACGCGCCGGATTTCCTGGCGGCGAAGCTGATCTACAAGTGCCTGGGCTACCTCCAGTTGCGGGAAGCCGGCCGGCGGTGATGCGGCCCGCGGCGAATCTCCACGCGGTGCTGGTGGAGCCGGAGATCCACTGGAACACCGGCAACGTCGGACGCACCTGCCTGGCGGCCGGCGCGCAGCTCCACCTGGTGGAACCGTTGGGCTTCGAGCTGGACGACCGGCAGGTGCGCCGGGCCGGGCTGGACTACTGGCCGCGGGTGAATCCCCGGGTGTGGCCGTCCTGGAAGGCGTTCGAAGGCGGCCTCGACGCCCTGGGGGAACCTTTCTTGCTGGATCCGGCCGCTCCGCGGGACTTCTGGAGCGTCGACTTCCCACGCCGCACGGTGCTGGTCTTCGGCCGGGAGAGCGTCGGTCTACCGGCGTCGGTACTCGAGAAGTACACGCACCGAAGGGTCGCCCTGCCGATGGCCGATCCGGCGCTTCGCTCGCTCAATCTGTCGACCTCGGCGGCACTGGCGCTGTACGAGGTGCTGCGCCAACACCGCCACCGCCGGCAGGACTGAGCACCCGATAGGCCCGGATCGGGCGCTCTAGGCCCTGGAGGCGGTGGTCGCCGAGGCTCTCGAACAGGAACGTCTCCGCCAAGCGCTGGTGCGTCGCCTCCCCCACCACCACCTCGCCCGGCGCCGTCACGACGTCTTCCAGGCGCGCTGCGACGTTCACCGTGTCGCCGAGGACGGTGTACTCCACCCGCTGCTCGGAGCCCACTTCCCCCACCACCACCGGACCGCTGTTCAAGGCGATGCGCACCGACACCGGCTCTCGACCTTCGGCTCGGCGCTGGAGGTTCCAGGAATCCGTCGCCGCCTGCAGGGCAAGGGCCGCCCGGACGCCGCGTTCGGCGTGGTTCGGCTGCGGCGCCGGTGCACCGAAGAACGCCATCACGCAATCCCCGATGAACTTGTCGAGGGTGCCGCCGTGCTCGAAAACCGCCGCCACGGCGCGGTCGAAGTAGTCGCTCAGGAGGGTCGCCACGGCGCCCGGAGAAGCTTTTTCGGACATCGCCGTAAACCCCACCAGGTCGGCGAACATCACCGTCGCCTCCACTGGCCGAAGGGCGTGGCGCTCAATCCCCTCCAGCCGCAGGATTTCTTCCACCACCGCCGGCGAGTGATAGCGCTCCAGGCGCTCCCGAGAGCGCCGCTCCACCTCCAGGTCGGCGGCGTTCCGCCGCCCTTCGATGGCCATCGCAGCGTAGGAGGCGAGGGCGGTCGCCAGTTCGAGGTCGCGTTCGTCGAACACCTCGGAGCGCATCGGCGAGTCCAGGTGCATCACCCCGATCACCCGCTCGTCGGACCAAAGCGGCACGCACAGGGCGGCACGGATCTGGTGGAGTCGGATGGATTCCCCGCCGCTGAAGCGGCCGTCGGCGCGGGCGTCGGCGGTGACCAGCGCCACCTGCTGCTCCACCACCTGCCGCAGGATGGTGGTAGATACCGGCACCACCCCCTCCGGCCGCCGCTCCACCCGCTCACCGTGGCGCGCCAGGTAGCAGTACAGCCCCGACCGCTCGCAAAGGAAAAGGAAACCGCGATCCACTGCCAGGGCCGTGAAGGCAGCGTCCATCACCCGCTCGGCGACGCTCTCCACGTCTTCCGCCTGGAGCAGCCGGCGGCCCAGCTCGACGAGCGCTTCGAGGACGCGATCCTCCTGTACCCGTTCACCCAGCACCGAGCCGATATCGTCCAGGCGCAGCAGAACTTGCGCCTCCTGCGCCAGCTCTTGCGGCGGTGGCCCCATGCGCTCGGTGGTGGGCGGCCCGACGGCACCGGAGTCGACCTCCGGCGGCAGTCCTTCCACCTGGAGCTGGAAGATGCCGAGAGTGAGGATCGCTCCCTCTACCAGCCGGCCGCGGCCCACCGACGTACCGTCCAGTAGCAGACCGTTGGTACTGCCGAGGTCGACCACCTCCCAGCCGCCACCGGCAAGCGGCCGTACTTCGCAGTGGCGGCGCGAAACGGACGGGTCCCGCAAGGAGACGTGGTTCTCCGCCCCGCGGCCGATAGCGGATTTGCCGGGACCGAGTTCGAAAACTCGGGGTTCGTCCTCGGAAAGGACTCGCAGGCGCACCGGCTCAGGGTGAACCGACGACGCCCTGGGCCAACAGGCGTCCATGGGCGAGAAGCCAGCGGTTGCCGTCGTAAAGGCGTTCGAAGGCGGCGACCACCGAAGAGCAGAACTGACTGCCGGCTCCGGCGATGATGTGCCGGGCCGCCGTGTCGCCGTCGCAGCCCTGGCGGTACGGCCGGTGCGTGGTCATCGCGTCGAAGGCGTCGGCCACCGCCACGATGCGCGCCGAGCGGGGAATCTCGTCGCCGCACAAGCCGCGCGGGTAGCCGCTGCCGTCGACCCACTCGTGGTGCGCCCGCACCGCCGGCACAACGTGCCGGAGGTCGTGAATGCGCGACAGCATCTCGGCGCCGTCGTCCGGATGGCGGCGCATGATCACCCGCTCCTCGTCGGTTAGCGGCGCCGGCTTGCGCAGGATCGCGTCGGGGGTCGAGAGCTTGCCCACATCGTGCAGCGTCGCCGTGAGCATCAGCTCCTCGAGCTGCGAATCGCTCAGCGCCATCTCGCGTCCCAGCAGCAGGGAGTAGGCCACCACCCGGCTGGCGTGCCCGCCGGTGTAGGGATCGCGCCGTTCCGTGGCCTCCGCCAGGGTGGCGACGGTGTCGTAAAACTGGCGGCGCCGAGCGGCATAGAGGCGGGCATTCTCGATCGCCTGGGCGAGGGGCCCGGCAAACAGCCGCATGCGCCAGAGATCCTCCGTAGTGAAGCCCGATTCGGCGCGCAAACCGCTGTCCTCCGACGAGGACTCGTCGGCCGGATCATCCACCGGATTGAGAAGCTGCATCACGCCGACGGTGCGGCCGTGGACCTGCAGCGGAACGGTGAGGATGGAGCGGGTGATGAACCCCTCCATCGGCTCGCCGCGCCAGCGCGGGTCGGACTCCACGCGATTGACGATTTCCGGCCGACCGGTGGCGGCGATGTCACCGACCAGGCCCTCCCCCAGGGGCACCCGCAGACCGCGAATGCCCGGCGCCGCACGCCCGCGGACGACCCGGAAGAACAGTTCTTGACGATCCTCGTCGAGTTCCCAGATAGAGCTGGTTTCCGCCCGGCACACTTCCTCGGCGCGCACCAGCGCGAGGTCGAGCAGGCGATCGAGGTCTAGGGTCTGGGCGATCTCGCCGCTGATCGTCAACAGCTTTTCGACATCCGCCAGCCGGCGCCGGAGCACCATCGCTTCGCCCTCCACCGGCAGACCGGCGGTGAGGTCGTAGGCGCTCGCAGGACGTGCTTCCAATCGATCGGGCATCGGTTCGTGCTCGTCAGGCCCTCAACTGGTCGAGACGGTGAAGCAAGGCGGCGGTCGAGTCGGGCCGGTCTTCAGGCTCCTTCTGCAGACAGTCGAGAATGATCCGCTCCAGCGCCGCCGGGATCTCCGCCCAGTGGTCTCTCGGTGCCGGCGGATCCTGCCTCAGGGTTGCCGCCATCACCTCGACGGCGATGCCGCTGAAGGGCACCTCGCCGGTGAAGATCTCGTACAGGACAACCCCTACAGCATACAGGTCGGAGCGGGCATCGGCCTCCCTGCCTTCGAGCACTTCCGGTGCCAGATAGAGCGGAGTGCCCATCACCGCCCCTTCCGCCGTGTCGCCGGCCACCGCCCGTTCGATGCGGCGGGCGATGCCGAAATCCATCAGCTTGGCGTTACCAGAGGGCTCCAAAATCAAATTCTCGGGCTTGATGTCGCGATGCAGAACACCTCCCCGGTGGGCCGCGTCGAGACCGAGGCAGAGCTGCCGCGCCAGGCGCAGACCGGCGGAATAGGGCAAGCGGTCGGTGCGGTCCAGGAGGAAACGCAAGGTGATGCCGCGGATGTACTCCATCGACAGGAATGGCATGCCGTCGATCTCGTCGAGGTCGAAGGTGCGCAGGACGTTCGGATGGGTGATCTTGCGCGCCAGCTTGATCTCCGCCTTCAGGCGGTCCACCTGCAGTGGATCTCCCATGCGATCGACCCGCAGCATCTTGAGGGCTACCAGATCGTCCAGTTCCCGGTCCCGCGCCTTGTAGACCACCCCCATGCCGCCGGAGCCGATCACCTCCATGATCTCGAAGCGGCTGCCGATCAATTGGCCGGGCCGAATATCGGAGAGGGTGGCCCGGGAGGTGGAATCCTTCTCGGCCACCTGGCCCACCGGCACCGACGCGGTCATTCGCGACGCCAGGCGGCCGGTGAGGATGAAGAGTGGCTGCGGGCTGAGCACGCCGCGGCGTTCGGACAGTTCGAAACCCGAAGAAGCGAGGTGTGGCGCCAATTCCTCGGCCACATTACGCGGGAAGACAATCTCGCCCGGCGAAGCCTCTCGCAGCAGGCTCTCCAATTGCTGCACCGCCGGTCCCATCAACACCGGCCGCACCGAAGATCCGCCGGAGGCAGTACCCACTGTGGCGCGGCCCTTCGCCAGGGCGAGGGCCGGAGCGCTGTCTTCGTCGAAGGCGCTGGCGATCTCGGCGGCGGCGGCCAGCGCCCGGGGGCCCTGATCGGCTCCTTCGAAACGCGCCCATAGCCGATGGCCGGCGACCGCGTCGAGGCGCCCGCCACGCCGGGCGACGGCGGTTTCGGCAGCGCGGCTGGCTGCCTCCAGTTCCCGCACCGCCTTGGAAGCTTCCGGTGGCACCCGGGCGAGGGAGCGGATGTCGCAACCCAGGAACACCCCATCGAGGCTGCGCAGGGCCGAAGCGCCGGCGGCCAGCGAGCCGGCGCCGATGCCACCGTCCGGCAGGCTGCGCGAGAGTTCCGACAGGTAGCTCTCCATGTCGCGTTTCTCGCGTAGGTCCGACAGCAGTTGATCGAAAGAGCGAGCCAGATCTCCCACCTCGTCGCCGCGCTCGACTTGGATCTCCTGGTCGTAGTCGCCGCCGCGGGCGGCGGTGGCCGCCGCGGCCAATTTCTGAATCGGTCGCAGGGCGTTGCGCCCGAAGGCGAAGGCGAGGGCGAGGGCGAGCAACAGTGCGCCGGCGCCGGACCAGAGCAAGGCACGGCCAATGGCCTGGAAGGGCGCCATCTCCTGGTCGACGGATGCCAGGGTCACCGCCGCGGCTACCGGCTCGCCGGCCGCGTCGCGCAGCGCAATGACCTGCACCAGCCAAGGCTCCGAGCCGAGTAGAAGATCGAGCTCTCCCACCCGCTCACCGGCGGTGAGGACGCGATCGAGGACCTCCGGTCGATCCTCCAGGGCGGTCACCAGATCGAGCACCTGCTCGCCCTCGAGGGTCGCACCGTGGCGGGCGAGGGAAGTTCCATTGGGCGTCAGGTAGACCAGTTCCGTGTTGCTCAGTCCGGCGATCTCGCCGAGCCCCTGGGAGGCTTCGACACCGGTGATCAGATAGCCGATCAGCTCGAAGCCTCGTCCCACGGGCACCGCCACGGTGTCGTACAGCACCTGCTCCTCAACCCAGAATCCGTCCGCGAAGCCACCCTCCAAGGCTGCACCGACCAGCGACCAGCCGGAGACATCCCGGCCCGCCGCATCGGGCCGGCCGGTCCAGGCGGCGACCCGTCCGTCGAGATCGACCAGGACGGCGAAGTCGTAACCGATGTCCGCCTGCCGCTCCTCCAGTTGGTCGCGAATCGACAGACTGTCGCCGGACTCCAAGGCCTCGGCGAAGAGCGCCGCCACGAAGGGATCGTTCGACACCAGGCGGGCGTCGAAGTCCTGCCGTTCGATGCGAATTTCCCGCAGTTCCGCCTGTACCTCGGAACTCTGGGCGAGATCACCGGACACCGCTTCCCGGGCGATGCGGCGGGCCTGGTACGAGGAATAGGCCACCGCCGCGATCACCGCCAGGGTGATCGACAGGGCGGAGACCAGGAACAGCCGGGTACCCAAACCCGGGCTCCAATCGGCCCTTTCTCCGGAAAGTCTCTCAGTATCGATCACGCCTTGAACGCCTGTAGGATCGTCCAAACTTGTTGAGGTGCTTGACCGCTCGCGGTTTGCTCAAGGTCAGGTCCGAGTGTATCGGGCCGCCGCCCGGACGCTCTACGCGAAGGGTTTTCAGGTCGCTGCGCTCGTGCCAGAGGGTCAGGGTCCCCGGTCCCGCGGGCAGGCTGGACAACCGAAACTCACCGTCGGCGTCGGCCAGAGCGAAATAGGGCGTCGAGACCACCCACACGAACGACACCATTTCCTGGTGAATGTTGCAGTACACCCGCACCAGCCCGGGTGTGTCGAAGGTCACCGTTTCCCCGGCACTGCGACGGTAGAGGCCGAGATCAAAGGTGTTGCCCCGGGTCACCGAAAAGACGTTGTGGAGAATGGGGTCGCGGTTGGGAAAGCGAATCGAACTCCCCTGGGTCACCACGATCACCCGCGGCTGGAATTGCTTGCGGCGAGTCTCCACCACCAACTGCTGGGGCTTCGGTGCTTCCCCGCCGCGATCCGGTTCGTAGAACACCACGATCGGGCTCTCTCCCGCCCCGCGCGCCGATCCCCGACCGCTCTCCGTCAACAGCCGGATCTGGCCGGTGAGATCCACGGCGAAGGCCGGCCCGGGGAGGCCGCATAAGGCCATCAGCAACATCGGGAGAGTCACCCTTCGGCTACAGCCCATACGCCGCCTCAACCGAGGTCTCCTCCAAACCTCCAGCGCATGGTGACCAGGGTTTCATCGTTCGACACGGTTCGCCCGGAGGCCAGTTCGAATTCGTTCGCGGCGTGTTCGATGGTCAATTCGGCTCCCGGCACGATGCCGATCCGAACCCCCGCGTCGATTTTCTGCCACTGCCAGGTGAAGCTGGCCAGTGGCCCCATTCTCGGGTTGCCAAAGTCTGGATCGAGGGACGAGAAACGTACCGCCGGAGCGATGTGAGTGAAGAGCTGGCGCCCTCCCACCGCCCACCGCACCGGCAGGTCGAAGCGCCACGCGGCTTCCGCTTCGAGACCGGTCCGCTCCAAACCCGCGAGGTCCTGGTCGACCGCCTGCAAGAAGAGGCTGAACCCACGCCGATAGAACCAGTAGTTGACTCCGAACTCTTCCTTCTCGTCGCCGGTCGTCGGCAACGGGAAGAGATTGAGGGGGCCGCCCAGGAGATCGAGGTCGCCGCCGTATTCGGTGCCCTCCAGCACCACCGTGTCGGCGAGCTTGCGGCGGTAGCCCCACACCAGCAGGTCCATGCCGTCTTCTCCCAGGTCGTCGCCGAGGCGAAAACCGAGCCCAGCGCCGATCTCCAGGTCCGTCTCGCTGTTGAGGTCCTCGACCTCGGCGTCGTAGGCGATGACGATGCCGCTGCCCAGCCGCGGCGCGCGGCCGTCGATCACCTCGATGCGGGTACCATTGTCGCCGGCCAGCGCGTTCGGATCTCGCATAAAAAGCGGATTGCCTTGGGTGGCGGAGAGCTTGGCATAGAGGTGCCGCCCCAGATCGAAGCCGCCTTCCAAACCGAGATCTTCAAAGCGGTTGAAGGCGGTGGAGACCACACCGTAGCTCTCCAGGTGGCGGTCGTCCTGGCGCTCGAAGTGCGGGAACTTGCCGATCTTCAAGTAGCCGCCGGTCACCTCCGGGAGAATCGCCGGCTCGGACTCTCGGCCGAGGCGAATCCACGCCTCGTCGAGATCCACGTCCTGATCCGTCGAGGTCGGATTGCGATCGTAGAGATCGATCACGTCCAGTTTCAGATGGGCCGCGAGGGCGTCTCCCCAAGCCGCGTCCACGAACAAGGTCGCCGTCGAGATTTCGAGATGAGACCCGGGATCGACGGTGCGCAAAACCGGACCTTCCGGCAGCAACGGCGAACCGTCCGGCAGGATCAGCAGCGGCAGTTGAAGGGCAACATCAGCGCTATTTCTGTAGTTCGTCTTGACCTCGACGGAGATGTCGAGGCGCCGCTCGAGAGGCGCATTCGGGTCGGGCTGCGCGATGAGCACACTGCTCCCCGAACCGGTGCAGAAGAACACTGCGCCGGCAACCCACACCGGTAGTTTCAATGCATCGCTCCCCTCCGGACATTAGACGGCCCTACAGACGCCGGCAAATTATACCCCTTCCCCAGTGACCCTTCGCCCCATGGGACCTCTTTCCGCACATTTTCTCCAAATCTATGTTCCTCACCTCTTCGTAGTCATTTCATAAATATTTTGTCGAAAGGCCACTCAGCCTTTCCGGTCGGCTTCGCATCGACCTCCAGTGCCGGGCGAGTTGCTCGGCACATCTGAAAGGAGTGATGTCATGAAGCCTCGAAAGCAAACCTGCACTGTGCTGGTGACCCTTTGCCTCGTCGCCATCGTCTCGCTGCCGACGGTGGCCGCGAGTGCCGATCCAACCGACGCCGCTGCGCCCGGCGCTGGAGAGGAGAACCCCTACCCGGCCTGGGCTGACCGCCTGATCCGCTTCCTCTCCCGGCTGGCTGGGCCGGTCACGCCAAGCGGACGGCCCACGGTCGCCGGCTGGCTCCCGCCGGCTTGTCCCACGAGCTGTCCCCCGACGGACTTCGGAAGTGAATCGCAGAACGAGCCCACCGATCACGACGAGGACGATCCGCGACCGACCGTCGATCCGACCGGTGGCTAGGACTTCCAGAAAATCTCCGCCCAGGGCCTTGTTTCATTAGATGCGAATGTGAATAATACGACTATGCTAAAGGGCAAAGCCCATGCTCCCGCCTCCGTCGAGGAGCTGGTCGCCGCGACTCGGCGGGCTGCCGACGAGATCCTGGCTCAGCACCATGTGCCTCTGGAGACCGCCTCTCGCTTCGTGCGGGAGGCGCTTCTCGAGGTTCATTGTCCGCGCGGCTTGGTGATCGGAGCCAGCGGGCGCTGGCTGCGGATCCTCGAGGAAGGATGCCGCCGGTTGTCGGCGAGGCTCTACGCGGTGGGCAAATCCCTGGACTACGGACCGGTGCTGGATGCCGCCGTCTCTTGGTTCACCGACCATCGCGAGCGAATGACCCGCGAGCGCCGAAGCGCCGGCGCGTTGATGGAACGCCTGAGTTTCCAGAACAGCGATGTCGAGGTACCGGTCCCCCATCTGGAAGACGATCCGCGCCACCGCACCCTCGGGAACGTCGAAGCCTTGCTCGACGCGGTTCGCGCAGGATGGTCCTTCGACCCGCATGCATCCCTACGGCAGGTGCGCAAGGCCCGGCGTCTCCTCGCCCGTCTCGACCCCGCGAACTACGGGCGCGCTCGCCTGGCGGACTTCGAGGCTCGGGCCTGGGCCTACGAGGGCAGCGTCTGCCGCATTCTCGGCCGGGTGAACCGGGCCGCCGAGGCCTACCAACGGGCCGACGAAGCGATGGCCCGGGGCAGTCTCGATCCCCGCGAGCAGGCCGATATCAACGAACTCAAGGCCTCCCTCCTCCGCATGCAAGACCGCTTTGGAGAGGCCCGCCGACTGCTGGAACAGGCGGTCGCCATCCATCGCTGGATGGGCGATCTACATCTCGAAGGCCGCTGCTTGTTGAGTGTCGCCCTGATCCTCTCCTACACCGGCGACCCGGAAGGAGCCATCCCGATGGCTCGCCGGGCTCTGCAGCAGATCGACACGCAGCGTGAGCCTCGACTGCAGTGGGTGGCCTACCAAAACCTTGCCTGCGATCTGGTCTACGTGGGTCGGGTCGAAGAAGTGGTGGTGCTCCTACCCAAGATCAAGCGATTGGTCAAGCGGTTTGGCGGCCCCGGCGATCAATTGAGGGCGCGCTGGCTAGAGGCTCAGACCGCCCTCGAAACGGGCGATGCGGGCCGCGGCCAGCGGATCCTGATCGAAGTCCGGGATCAGTATGTCGAGCAGGGGCAGGGCTACGATGTCGCCCTCGTTTCGGTGGATCTGGTGGCCCGTTACCTCGGCCAGGGACGGGCGGCTGAAGCTCGCCAGTTGGCGCAGGAATCCGTTCCGATTCTGCAGGCCACGGGGGCGCAGCAATTCGCCGTTGCCGCGATCGTGTTGCTGTGTCAGGCGCTCGAACTCGAATCGGCGACGGAGGCCTGGGTTCGCGACCTCCAGACGACCCTCCGCAAGCGGCAGTTCGCTCCCCCCACCCAGCCGGAAACCCCATCCTGAAGGACCCCCTCGCCCCCCTGAGGACCGATCCGATCGGTCGGCCGGCCCCGATTCGCGAAAAATTCTTTCGAACCAACTGTCACACTTTCCGCGAGTCACGCACCTACCCTCTTGTGGAAAGGGTCAGCCGCCCGTAAGCCGCCGGATTCGTCGCCCCCGAAGCCGGAGTCACGGTGGGTCAACGACCTGGACCACATGCCTCGCTCCGTCGAGGCAGGAACGAGCCTGAAACCCGGAGAGCCCACCGCGGGAGTCCTTCAGAGACTTCCCACCTCAGGGCTCGAAACCTCGGACCAGGTTTCGCTCCGCCGCAAGCTTTTTTGCCGACGTGTTCCGCCGCGTCGGCATTTTTTTTACTAGGCGTCGTACCGAAGCTGGCGTCGGGTGCGGCGGTATTTGCACTCGGATCCGGCTGGTTCGAAGCTGGTGCACTCGGTCATCTCTTCGCCGTAGATGTGGAGCGTCACCGCGGAGCTGGTGGCGTCGGGGTTGGCGATGATGTGGTACTCGTAGGGCGGGATGAGGGCGCCGGCGGAGCCGACGCCGGTACAGAGAGTACCCATCGGCACGAAGTGGCACAGTTCACCGTCGTCCTCGAGCAAATGGAATTGAGCGACTTCAATCGCTCCGTCGATCACTCCCTCCACGCACCAGGTACCGGCGTGGTCGTGGAGCGGGGTCGACTGCTCCGGCCCCCAGGTCATCGCCACCATCACCCAGCCATGCTCTTCGCTGCGATGGACGAGGCGACGGGCATAGTGGCCCGGCGTCACCCGGCAGAGATCTTCCGGCAGGCGGAGCGACCCTTGACGGATCAGGCGGGTCAGCCCCTGCTGTACCCGCTGGGTGATGTCCTCCACCTTGGTTTCACTTACCGCGTGATCGATCAGCTCGATCAGTTCTTCCACTCCGCTCGCCGCCATCGTAGTTGCCGTCATGTCCACTCCCTCCCGCCGGCTGCCCGGCATTGTTCCAGGACATTCTATGGGAGGGCGATTCGAGCGTCGAGGCGTCTGCTCGCGGCACAAAGGCGGGCTCCGATCGGGCGTGCCGACCGGGGCCCGGATGGCGAGCGAAGGAAGGCCTAGGGGGCGACGGAGAAGGGAATCTCCGTCGACCACTTGAAGTTGCCGCACTCGTCGAAGGCTTTGGCCCTCACCGCGTGAGAACCCGCCGTCGCCGGCCAGTTGTGGACGAAGGGGACCGTATCGTCCGTCCAGACATAGGAACTACCGTCGACGTGGAATTCCACCTGATCGATGCCGCTGGCGTCGCTGGCGCTGGCGCGCAATGTCACCCTGCCGTTGGCGTTCGGAGTCACCGTAGACCCCGCCGTGGGCTGCGTCACGCCGACCGTCGGTTTGACGGAGTCGCTACCGCAGCCCCCACCCCCTCCGCCGGCGACGGTGAAGGTGATCTCGTTCGACCAGCGGGCGTTGCCGCAGGTGTCGACGGCTCGCGCCTTGAACGTGTGGGAGCCCGCTGTGGCCAGCCAGTTGTGGGCGTAGGGGGGCGTTTCGTCACTCCACACATGGGCGCCGTCGATGAAGAATTCCACCCGGTCCACTCCGCTGCCGTCGGAAGCCGCAACGCCCAGGGTCACCCGACCGTTGGCGTTGGGAGTCACCGTTGAGCCATGGGCCGGTTGGGTCAACCCAATGGCCGGCGGCGTCGAGTCCCCGCTACAGGGATCCGGATCCGCCACCGTGAAAGGGACGGCGGACGAGGTGGTGGCGTTGCCGCAGGTGTCGACAGCCCTCGCTTTCACCGAATGAAGACCCGGCAACGCCGGCCAATTGTGCCCATAGGGCGACATGCTGTCGGTCCAGACCAAGGTGTTGTCCACCAAGAACTCCACCCGTGCCACTCCCCCCGCGTCGGCAGCGTAGGCCCCTAGCGTCACCCTGCCATGGTCATTGGGGCTCACCGAGGAACCCGCCGCCGGGTGAGTGATCGCGACCGTGGGATGTACCGTATCGTCGTCGCACGGATCCGGCTCCGCCACGGAAAAGGTCACCGGGTTCGTCCAGGTGGCGTTGCCGCACTCATCGACGATCCGAGCCGTCAGGGTGTGTCCACCCCATGGGGCGAGCCAGTTGTGGGCATAGGGTGCACTTTGGTCGGTCCAGACGAGCTGATCGTCAATGTGGAACTGAACGACATCCACCGCCAGGTCGTCTGTCGCTGCCACCGCCAGGGTCACTCGCCCGCTCGCGTTCGGATTCACCACGGAACCGGCGGCGGGTGCGATGATGGAACCCTGGGGGGGCGAGTGATCGTCGGTCCAGGGCGAATTGTCCACCTCGATCGGCACCGACGCGCTGAGAGCAGTACAACCGTTGCCGATCGCCCGGGCCTGGACTGGATAGGGACCGTCCTGGACGGAGTTGGAGTCCCAGGAGACGCTGTAGGGGAAGGCGGGATCCACCGCCACCGCCGAACCACCCAACAGAAACTGCACCTCTTCAACGGACGCGCTGACCGATGCGGCGAGGGTAGTGAAATCACTCACCGTCGTACCGCTCTGCGGCGAGGTCAGCGTGACGTCACCGCAGGTGATGCTGTTGTCCACCACGATGCGGTGTTCCGCCACCCCTCGCAGGGATAGGCCATCGGCCCCAACGGCCTCGAAGAGAAAGGTGTGGAGACCGTTCGTCAGGGTGGTCGTGTCCAGTTGGCCGAAGAAGCGACTGGTCGAGTCGCAGTTGCCGGCGGGAAACTCGCCGCAGGTATGAGAATCCGGCAAATTGAAGCTGAAATTATCGAGCTGGATGGGCTGCCCGTTCAAGTAGGTCCGCACCACACTCACCCCACCGCTGTCACGACGCGCCACGCCGGCCATCTCGATCGTCCCGGACACCACCTCGTCCGGCGCCGTTCGCATGTAGACCCTCGGCCCCGTATCGGAAGACGGTCCACTTCCCGCCTGCGAGACCACTCGCTCCATCGACCGCCACTTAACGGGTTCGGCGAAGGACTTGCCGGTGCAGTCCGCCTGCAGTTCGTAGACGTTCGTCACCCGGCCGGAGAGGAGATTGCCGCTGCTGTCGGTGGTGTAAACGACTGTGCGACCGGTATAGCGGAAATAGTACTGGCAGTCCGGATCGTCGATCCGGCACATCTCCGGCACGACCACGCACCAGTCGTCCGGTGCGACGTACACTTCGCACTCGACGCTGACATCGCTGATATCCGAACCGTTGACCGTGCCGCTGCCGTTGGCGACGTCGCAGAGCGCGCCGGGGGGATCCACGTCGCTGATGGTGACCTGGTAGTCGGAACCGTCCGCGAGTGGATCTTGGAAGGTGAAGAACCCCGACCCGCTGACCGGCACCACCTGGACCGGAAGCGGTGTGCCGTCCGGCGGGGTAACTTCCAGCAAAGCAGAGAAACTGACGTGACCTTCGGTCGTCGAGTGGTCATCACCGGGGACTTCCGCGGGCGTTCGCGTCTCATTCGCCGGAGCAAGGCTGCTCGCCGCCGCAGCCAACGGATCGGGAACCAGCAACAGGTCACCGTCGCTGACCTCGTTGACGATCACATCAAAACCGAGTTCAAAGGTCGGCGCCTGGCCGTCACAGTCCTCGCCGACGGAGCACTGGCAATTCACCCGGAGACCCAGCCAATCCCGTCCCTGAATCGTCCCCTCCTCTCCGGAAAGACTACAGATGGTGTTCTCGGCCAAGGCGGTGATCAACACATTGAAGCGCCCGCCCTCGGGAATCGATGGCGGCTGGAATCGAAAACCGCCGTTGACCGTGCGATCCAGCTTTTGGGTTCGTAGAAGCTGCTGCCCCTGATAAATCGCCAAGGTCAGCTCCACTCCGCCGTCCGCCGGCAGGCCGCTGGTGGTGCCCCGGACCGTGTAGTGCGGGATGCACTCCGTCGAAGCCACGTCGAGGATGGCGGGTTCGTCCGGTGTCTCGATGCCGTTGAGGCCGAGGTAGATCGCCGCCGTCGCCCAGCCGAGGTACTGCACACCCTGACCGTCCTGGCAGTTCGGGATATAGCCCAAGGCCGGCTCACACTCCAGGACATCGCCCTCGCCCTCGATTTCCCGATAGTTCGAGCTGTCGATGGTGCCGTAGTCCGGCGGTTGGGTCGGCGCGAGATTCCCGCCGATGCCGTCGTTCATGAAGCAGGACGAGATCCAGAGGCGTCCCTGGTGGGTGAAGTTCCCTTGGTAGACCACATCGGCGTACACCGTGACCTGAGTGGTTTCCACCCCGGGAGGCAGGGTTTCATAGCGCAGATTCTCGATCACGATGGTTCCGCCCTGAGCGGCGGCGGCGACCCAGAGAGCGAGCACCGCAGCGGCCGCCATGACCCAAGACCGGAGAGAGAACGACGCACCGGAGCGCCTCATGCTTCACCTCCCAGGTTCCCGGCCTTGAGGCTTTGGATACGAATTCCCGGCGCCACTTCGCGCAGCAGATACGACCGCAAGAGCTGCCACTCCGAAGGGTCCAACCTCGTCCGCAGGTCCTCGATCACCGGCAGCGACGCGGACGGCCGAACACCGCGAGCCACCGCATCGAGAAGACTAGAGATCTCTCCGCTCGGCCGGCGGGAAGCGGCGGAGAGGCGATCGAGATCACGCTCGAGGACCGCCCGCCGGGTCTCCTCCGAACCCAGCGCCTTCTCTACTTGCCGAAAGAAAATTTGGTAGGCATCGCGAGTGGGTTGTTTGTCGGCGTCGAGCTGAAGCTCGTTCATCAGGACGCGGTCCGCGCCGTCGAGAATCAGCAGAGCTGCTGCATCCGAAAAGCCGTAGGCCTTCAGCCGGTAGGCCGCGCCGTCGCTCCACTCCCTCCACGCCGAGGACTCCCGGCGATGGGAGAAAGAATTGAACGCCTGCCACATCGGCATCAGTTCCGGAGTGCGCGAACCGTCGAGAAACACCATCCGCTCGGAGGATGAGGCCGGTGGCGGCGCCTGCCGGCCGTAGGCCGCTTCCCACCGTGCCCGATCGCCGGCCGGGTCGAGAAGTTGGGCGCGCAGGTCGTCCGGCGTGAATCGGTCCGTGAGGGTCCACCAGAAGGAACTTTCGGCATCGTGGGAGGGGTCTTCCCACCAGTTGCCAGCCGCAGGTCCGGTGACCGCCAGGAGAAGGCCGAGCAGCACCATCCTGGCGAGACATCGAGGGTTGAGAGTTCGGGTTGTCGATCCCATTCGGGTTTCCTCCATTCCTTGATCGGGGTGAAGTTCTGGGTGAACTTGGTTCACCGCGTTCGCTCCTGATCACTGAATGCGGGATCCGAGGAGTGGATCCTGCCATCGACGATGGAATCGCTGCCGCGGAAGGATCGTAGAACCCTTGCACAGATTTCATCCAAGGTTTGCGCTCGCTCTTACCTAGGAATACCTACTCTCGATAAGCTTGGAGCTGGACTCACTGCTGACGAGGAATTGATCCATGCTCCAGAAGTCTCTATCCCCACCATCCCAGCCGGATCCTTCCGCTACCCTCACCCACCTTCTCGGCCGCTGGAGCCAAGGCGACCGCCAGGCGGCGGAGGAACTGATCCCTCGCGTCTACGAAGAGTTGCGGCGTATCGCTCACCGCTTATTCCGCCGAGAGCGGGTGGATCACACGCTGCAATCCACCGCGCTGGTTCATGAGATCTATCTGAGAATGCGCGAAGAGGGCTCCCTCCAGTGGAGGGACCGGCACCACTTCTATCGCCTCGCCGCCTGCATGATGCGACGGGCTTTGATCGACCACAGCCGCGACCGCGCGATTCAGCGGCGGGGCGGTCACCTGCACAAAGTGGCCCTCGATGGCGAGGCCCGACGGCTCCCCCGGCCGGCCGACTGGATCGCCTTGGACGATGCACTCTCCGACCTCGCTCGCCTCGATCCTCGCCAGGCGATGGTGGTCGAGTTGCGTTTCTTCGGCGGCTTGACGGTGGACGAGACGGCCGAAATTCTCACCGTTTCACCGCGTACTGCCGCCCGCCAATGGCGCCTGGCGAAGGCCTACCTTTTCCGCCAGCTCGATTCCGCCACGCGCGACGCCTTCGCCGCTCCCAGCCCCGGAGGTCCCGGCGGGTGAATCATCCATTCCCGTCCACGCCGGAAGCTTGGCGCCGGATCCACCAGAAGGTCGCCGAAGCTCTCGATCTGCCTCCGGGCGACCGCCCGGGTTTCCTTCGGCGCGAACTCGAAGACGAGCCGGATCTGGCCCAGGGCGCCCTCGACCTGCTGGCGGCGGACGAGCAGGCGGATGGCTTTCTCGATCGTCCCGTGGCGCGCCTTCCCCCGGACGATCCCAAGGACCGGAAACACCTCATCGGTCTGCGGGTCGGAGCCTTTCGCTTGTGCGGTGTTCTCGGTCGGGGCGGCATGGGCACCGTCTACGAAGGCGAGCGGGTCGACGAAGGCTTCCAGCAACGGGTGGCGATCAAGATCATCCACCGCCATCGGCCCGATCTGGCGGACCGCTTCCGGCGCGAACGCCAGGTACTCGCCGCCCTCGAACATCCGTCCATCGCCCGTCTTTACGATGGCGGCACGTCCGAAGACGGCTCGCTTTACTTCGTCATGGAACGGGTAGACGGCCTGCCACTGGACACCTACTGCGACCGGCACCGGCTGGAGATTCGGGAGCGCATCGAGCTGTTCTGCCGGGTGTGCGATGCGGTGGACTACGCCCACCGTTGTCTTGTCGTCCATCGCGACCTCAAGCCGTCGAATATCCTGGTCACCGCCGAGGGAAACCCCAAGCTCCTCGACTTCGGCATCGCCAAGCTGCTCGATACGGGGGGAGACGCCACCCAGACCCTCGACGGCCCCATGACCCCGCGCTACGCCAGTCCTGAACAGGTCCAGGGAACGGCCATCACCACCGTCACAGACACCTATGCCCTCGGGGTGATTTTCTACCGCTTGCTCACCGGCGCTTCGCCCTACGGAACAACGGAACCGACCCCGGTGGAACTACACCGGGCGATCGTCCAAACGCCGCCGGCACGACCGAGCGACGCCGCCGGCGACACCTCCCCGGCGGACCTTGCAGCTCGGCGAAGCTCCTCCTCGGCGCTGCGCCGCAGGCTGCTCGGCGATCTCGACAACATCGTTCTCAAGGCGCTGCGCAAAGAGCCCGGTCGGCGCTACGGCTCTGCCCGTGAGCTGGCGGACGACCTGCGACGTCACCTCGCCGACCTGCCGGTACGGGCCCGGCCGGACACCCTCGCCTATCGCGGCGCAAAATGGCTCCGGCGAAATCGCCTCGTCACCCTCGTCTCCGGCACCCTGTTGGTCTCCTTGGTGGTGTTCTCGATCGTCACCACAGTGCAGGCGCGCCGCTTGAAGGCCGAACGCGACATGGCGCGATCCGAGAAGCTGCGGGCAGAACAGAGCGCCGCCTTCTTGCAGAGCCTGTTCGAGAGTTCCCAACCGGGACGGTCGCGCGGCGAAGAGCTAACCGTTCGCCAAGTGCTCGACCGCGGCGCGGCTCACATCGACCAACTCTCGGGAGATCCGGCACAGCAAGCAGCTCACCTCTCGACCCTGGGCACCGCCTATCGAGAGCTCGGCCTCTACGACCAAGCCGCCCCACTGCTCCAAAGGGCCTACCGCCGGCGCCGGGAAGCCCACGGAGCCCTCCATCCAAAAGTGGTCCAGGATCTCGACTCGCTCTCTGCCCTACGCTACTACCAAGGCGATCTCCTGGCTGCCGAGTCCCTGCAACGTCAAGTCCTGGACCTTCGTCGCCAGCTATACCCGGCAGGCCACGAGGAGGTGGTCACCTCCCTCAACTCCCTTGCCGTCCTGCTCCACACCCGCAGCCAGCTCGACGAAGCCGAAGGCTTCTATCGCCAGGCGATCGACATGGCGCGCAAACTTCCGGAGGAGCATCCGAACCTGGCCCGGGGCATCGGCAACCTGGCCGGCCTGTTGCACAGTCGCGGCGATCTGGAGGGAGCCGAACCGCTGTACCGCGAAGCCCTGACGATGAGCCGCCTACGGCACGGTTCCGACCATCCGGACATCGCCTTCGATCTGAGCGACTTGGGCCTACTACTGCTCGACCGGGGGGAACTTCGGCAGGCGGAAGCTCTACTGCGGGAATCCGTTGCGATGCGCCGCAAGGTGCTCGGCGACCGCCACCCGGATCTTGCCACCGGCTTGAACAATCTCGGATCGTTGCTGCTCGTTATCGGCCGGACCGTGGAGGCCGAGCGGGTGGTCGTGGAAGCACTCGAGATTCGGCTGGAAAGCCTTGGCCGCAACCATCCCAAGGTCCCCAAGAGCCTCCACACCCTGGCCACCGTCCGCACCGTGCAGGGCGACCTCCCCGGCGCCGAGAAACTCCTGCGGGATGCCTTGGAGATCGCCCTAGCGCAGCTCGGTGAGGGAAGTACCACCACTCATCTCACCCGCACCGATCTTGCCCATCTCCTGCTGCTGCAGGATCGCGCTAGCGAAGCGGACGCCCTGTCCCGCCAAGCCCTCGACGGGATGAGCGCCGCCCTACCGCCCGACCACCCGAACGTCGCCTGGGCCGGAATGGTCCGCGGAGCGATACTGAGCGAACAGGGTCGCCACCGCGAAGCGGAGCCGCTGTTGGTGAAAGGCCTCGAAACCCTCACCGAGGGTCGGCAACCCAATCGCCCGCGCCTCGCACAGGCCCGCGCCTTGGTCGCCAAGCACTTCGAAGGCACCGGTCGAGAGCGCGGCACAAAGACCTAGGGAGATTCGTGATGCGCCCCGTGATGGTGAGCTTTTCGCCCTGCGAACAGCGGCTCCACGAAGCCGCGAAACCCGCGGCGAAAGAGGGCCACCAGGCCCACGGCGAACAACAGCAAGGCCGATCCATGACCCCAGAGGGAGCCATCGGTCACGCCGCCAGACGAGGCCCCGAGCTGAGATTCTGACCAGGCCAAGAGCAGAGCTATCGCGGCGCCACCCAGTACCCATCCCAGCTCCTTGGCCCGCTCTACCGGCGGCCGATCCCACCATCGCCGCGACTCGCGCGCCGGGCCGGCCACCAGCAGCATGAGGACCACCGCCGCCAGGGACCAACCCTTGGCGAGCAAGAGCCAGGCAACAGGTACCGCCACCAGCGGCGACGGAAGCGCGACGAGACCGATGACGAGGGCAGCGCCGTAGGTCGCCAGCGAGGGAAAATCGAGTCTCAGAAGGGGTGTGGCAATACTCGCCACCGCCAGGCCTAGGAACCACCACGGAAGCGCTCCGGCGGTCACCTGCTCGAAGGCGGCGACAAAGGACGTGGCCTCGTCCGCGTCGCCGGTCCCCGAGTGGTCCTCGCCCTTCGGCCGCGCTAAGAAGCCCCGCAGCACACCCCAGGCGAGCAACATCCCGGCCCAGGTCCAGCCCAGCAAAAGCCCCGCCGCCAACCAGGCGCCGAGAGCACCGCTGCCGAGAAGCCGCCCCCAACGACTACCGCGCCAGCGAAGCCAGGCGACGACCACCAGTCCCAGCAGTAGAGCCGGCGCCATGGTCGAGGCGAGATGCACGAACACCTCTCCGGCACTCTCGGTGCCCTGCGAGCCCTCGAGCGGATGGAGGCGCACCAGCGTCCAGACCAGCGCGACTCCGGCGAGGGCGCTCGCCGCCGAGAGAAGCCGCCCGGGAGCGTTCTCGGCGCTGGCCCGGGCTCCGCGGTCATGGCCGAAGAGCACATGCAGCAGCATGCCGCCGACGGTCGCCTCGAACACTGCCGAGGCGGGCGACGACAGGTCGACCAAGAATCGGCCCGCCGCCCCGTATCCGAGCAAAGTACCGGCGCCTAGGGTGAGCAAGATCAAGATCGCCAGCCGTCGCCCAAGGGCCGGAACCACCAGCCACCAAATCGCCAGCGCCATCGGCAAGCGATGTAGCAATACCGCCAGGGCCAGCAGGCTCGGGCCGTCCTCTCCTTCGCCATGTCGGTGCCCGCCGTGCTCACCGCGGCCGTCCGTCGTTCCTTCTCCATGGCCGGCCGCCGGCACCTCCACGCCGTGCTCCACCTCCGACGGGTGGAGGGCGACGCCGTCGAGCACGGCGTGGACCGCCAGGCCCAGAAAGGCGATCCCGATCAGCCCAGCGAAGGCCCGATCCTCGCGCGCATGGAGAAGTCCGTGAAAGAGAAACGGCACCACCAGCCCCGCCACCCCACCGGCAACTGCCCAGAGACCCGCCGCCACGAAAGCGTGCGGCCACAGATGCAATAGGACGATGCCCCCCAACGCCACGGCGACAAAAGCGTCCAGAGCACCGCGGGCCGCCGGCTGACCTTGAACCCAGCGGGCCAACAGGGGGCCGAAAACCAGGGGCAGAAGGCCAGCGAGGAGAATCCAGGAAGTGGTCATGGCGGCGATGAATCTCGAATCCGATCCGTCCGTTTAACGATATCGCATTCTCATCTAGGGAAGCCTTCAGACTCTGAACTTCCACCAGCCATCCGCCGGGACCTTGCGGTGAAGGGCCGTCTCCACTAGAGTCCTCAGCTCTTTTAAAACACCACCGCTGACCGTTATGAAGACCCAAGACCTCATCGCCCTCGGCCTCCCCCGCTCCACCCATCGGCACGCCTTTCTGCTCATCAAGGCTCTCGCCGAGTCGGGGGCGGGACTGGCGACGATTCAAACTCGCTTGGAAGCCCTGCGAAACCGGCCGGAGGATCACCTGGGCGATATCGCCGCCGGCCCCCTGGCCAAAGCCTTGATCGAGGCCCGCGCCACGGCCTTCACGCCGCGCACTGAGGCCGCCTCCTACCGTCGGTGGGGGTCGCAAATCGAAGACGGCGCGGTGCGCCAGATGGAGGTCGCCTGCGAACTGCCGGTGGCCGCCCGCGGCGCCTTGATGCCCGACGCCCACCAGGGCTACGGCCTGCCCATCGGTGGCGTGCTGGCGGTGCGCGGGGCGGTCATTCCCTACGCCGTCGGGGTGGACATCGCCTGCCGCATGTGCTTGTCGGTGCTCGACCTGCCACTGCCTTTTGACGGTCCCAAGGCGGCTAAGAAAGGCGAGCGGCTGCGCGCGGCTCTCGAAGGGGAAACCGCCTTCGGCACCGGCGCCGCCTTCTCCACCCCACGCCAGCACGACGTGCTGGACGAGGACTGGAGTGCCAACCCGGTGACTCGCCGCCTAAAGGACAAGGCTCGCTCGCAGCTCGGCAGCTCCGGCGGTGGCAACCACTTCGTCGAATTCGGCGAGCTGATCTTGGCGGACGACATGCCCGAGCTACCCGCCGGCCGCTATCTCGCGCTGCTCTCCCACAGCGGTAGCCGAGGGCCCGGCGCCACGGTGGCCGCCCACTACTCGAAGCTGGCCGCCAAGCGCCATCCGGACCTACCCAAGGAGATGCGACACCTAGCCTGGCTGCAACTCGACAGCGAGGCCGGTGCCGAGTACTGGCAGGCGATGAACCTGATGGGTCGCTACGCCTCGGCGAATCACGACCGCATCCACCACCACATCACCGAACGACTCGGCGCCCAGGTGCTGTGGCGGGTGGAGAATCACCACAACTTCGCCTGGCTCGAGGAGCATGACGGCGAGCAGTTGGTCGTGCATCGCAAGGGCGCCACCCCTGCCGGCGAAGGCGACCTGGGGGTGATCCCCGGCACCATGGCGGATCCGGCTTTCATCGTGCGCGGCAAGGGAGACGAATCGTCCCTGCGCTCCGCCTCCCATGGCGCCGGCCGCCGCATGAGCCGCACCGAGGCCCACCGCCGCTTCACCTGGCAGCAAACCCGCGACCGGCTGAAGGAAGCCAAGGTGGAGCTACTGTCGGCGGGCCTCGACGAAGCCCCGATGGCCTACAAGGCGATCCGCCAGGTGATGGCCGAGCAGGCCGATCTCGTAGAGGTATTGGGAGAGTTCCACCCTCGCCTGGTCAAGATGGCACCGGCGGAGCGGCGCAAGCGGCGTTTTCGCAAAAAGGCCAAGGATCGAGGCAGGTCTTGAGGCCAAATCGGAGATCAGCTCTTGGTCGCCAGAAAGGCCCTGCGCCGCGGTGCGAGGTCGAAGTCGCCATAGCGTGAGGCGACTTCGACCTCGAATCCGGTCTCTTCCAGCAGGCGAACCAACTTCTCTTCCTCCAGCACACTCACCGCGTGACGCTCCTGCGAGCGCCGGTAGCTCTCGCCGATGCGGCGGAAGATGGTCATGCTGCGGGTCAACCGATGACGGGCCGGATCCTCGTTCACCTCCGTGAGGATCGCCCAATCGTCACCGGCTCGCCAGTCGCGGTACTGCATCGGGTGATCTGGACCGGCGACGATCACATCGAAGGCCAGCAGGCCGGCCGGCTGCAGCTTGTCGAAGAGCCGCTGAAAAAATCCCTTCAAACGGGTCTCCGAGGGGTCGCCGGCGGCGGCGTAGCCCAAGCCTTCACCCAGAATCGTCACCGCCTGGCAAGCATCTAGCGCAATCTCCCACAGCGAGGCCAGCCGGAAGTCACCCTCCGCCACCGCTTCCCGGGCGCGCCGGATCATCGCTGCGGAGAGATCGGCTCCCACCACGTCGTATCCTGCCTCCACCAGCCGACGCGCCCAGCGGCCATCGCCGCACCCGAGATCGTAGACCAGGCCGTCCCGCAGACCCCGAGTCTCCAAAATCCCGAGCAGCGCCCGCCCGGCGCCCTCGGCAAAATCGCCGAAACCCACCTGGTGCACATAGGCCAGGTCGTCGTCGTAGAAGCTCTGCTCGGACAGGGACCAACTCCTCGATTCATCTCACCAGCCGTTCGGTCTCGAGGAACGAATTCGTCGGCGGCTCGCCGGCCGCGAGCGGGCCATCGCCGGCACAAAATCGCCCTCGAAGACATGGCCTCCGGCCTGTTCCTGTGTTAGCTTATCGTCACCAAGCCCGCTCGGGCCGACCAGCCCGCCAGGGCTCAGCAGCAACCTAGGGTCCCCATCGTCTAGGGGTTAGGACACCGCCCTTTCAAGGCGGCAACACGGGTTCGAATCCCGTTGGGGACACCACCTTTTCTGGCAACCCTTTTTCACCGGAAGTATCTGATTCAGGTTGGGGGTACGGCGATTCGAAGAGGAGGATCTGGAGCCACTCCAGCATCGCGAGGTCCAGCCTCGATGAGCGGGCGGTGGTCCGCCTTCGGCCACAACAACCGCCCGTCTTACGCTCCAGGCCGGACTCTGCCAGGCGGTGCCCGAAAGGTCGCCACAAAGCAATAGAATCTCCCCCATGGCAAATCCCCTCTCCCATGCCGACGACGCCGAGCGCCGCCGTCTCGAGCAAGAGATCGCCCGCTACCGCGATTGCGTGAACGTCCACGACCTTCCCGCCATCTACCATTTCTGGAGCCACCGCTGGGTCTTGCCGAAGCTCCAGGCCTGCGGCTACGAAGGTGTCGACCACTTCTTCAGCTCGCATATCGCCACCCAATGCCGAAGTGGGGACCGCGCCAAGACCCATGGGGTGATCAGCATCGGAGCCGGCAACTGCGACCTTGAGGTGCGTCTCGCCGAGCAGCTCCGCGCCGACGGCGTCACCAACTTCCGCTTCCGCTGCCTCGAGCTCAATCCCTTCATGATCGAGCGCGGCCGCGAGCTGGCGAAGCAGGCCGGGGTCGAGGAGCATTTCCGCTTCGATGTCCTCGACATCGACGACTGGCAGCCCAGCGAGCCGGTGTCGGTGTGCCTCGCCAACCACTCCCTGCACCACATCGTCGACCTCGAGAGCCTGTTCGCGAAGATCCACCGCGCCATAGGCCAAGAGGGTGTGTTCCTCACCAACGACATGATCGGGCGCAACGGTCACATGCGCTGGCCCGAAGCCCTCACCCTGGTGGACGACATCTGGTCCGAGATGCCGCAGCGCTACAAGTACAACCACCAGCTGTCACGCTGGGAGGAGGAGTACGAGAACTGGGACTGCTCCGTCGAGGGCAACGAGGGGATTCGAGCCCAGGACATCATGCCGCTGCTGGTCGAGACCTTCGCCTTCGAGAGCTGCGTCGCCTTCGGCAACCTGGTCGACATCTTCGTCGACCGGTCCTTCGGCCACAACTTTGATCCCGAGAAGGCCGAGGATCTGGCCTTCATCGAGCGCATCGCCGAGCTCGACGAGGCCAAGATCGACGGCGGCGAGCTCAAGCCGACCCACTTACTGGCGGCGATGCGCGCCCGGCCGGTAGCGGCGACCCGGATCTACCGTGACTGGACGCCGGACTTCTGTGTTCGCTGGCCAAACCGGGCTCCCGAGGCGCGGCAGGAGGTGATGCCGGCCGAAGTCCCGCCCCCGGCGACGGCAAGCGCCCCGGCGGACGAGGAAGAGTCGATCCTGGCGCGCGATTGGTTCTACGAGTTCACTCTGCCCAGCGGTCGCCGCACCCGCAGCTATGCGCCGGCCAAGGTGCGTGAAATCCATTGCAGCCGCGAGACAATGTTGTTTGCCGAACTCGAGCGGCGGCTGGAGACCTCCGCCTGGCCGACGCTGCGCTGCCTCGATCTCGCCTGCCACCAGGGCTACTTCGCCACCGCTCTGGCGCAGCGCGGAGCGCAGCATGTGCTGGGCGTCGACGGCCGCCGCCGCCACGTCGAAGACGCCCGCCAGATGTCGCGCGCGCTGGGCCTCGACAACGCCTCGTTTCTCACCGCCGACCTGCAGCAGATCCGACCCGAGGCGCTCGGCCGCTACGACCTCACCTTGCTCTTTGGCGTCCTCTACCACCTCGAGGATCTGATCAGCGTTCTGCGGCTGGCGCGCGCTGTCAGCCGCGATCTCTGTGTGATCGAGACCCAGATCGGGCCCGAGCTCTCCGGCAGCCTCGAGTGGGGCTCCGTCGATCAACGGCAGCCGATCGTCGGCGCCCTCTCCCTGGTCGATGAGCGCCGCGACAGCGAGCGCCCGGAACACGGCGAGTCGAGCCTGCGGGGCCTCTCGGTGGTGCCCTCCCTCAGCGGCTTGTCGTGGCTGCTGTCGGCCGTTGGCTTTTCCGAGGTCGAGGTCCTCGAGCCGCCGCCGGACGCCTATGAGCAGCTCGCTCGAGGTCAGCGGGTGATGGTCGTGGCGTCATGACCCGAAGGCGCCAGGGTGCCCGCCCGCCGGGAGCTGGTCACTCGTAGAAACCGATCGATTCGATCACGGCGCAGAGAGAGCGGCGGTCCCCGCCGGGGGGAGCGAAATCGTTGTCGCACTCGATGTCGAGACGCACCCGGTCACGTCCCAGAACCCACGGCGGCAAGCCGCCTTCGAGACGAAACCATCCCGATTCCCTCACCGTTCGGACTTCCCCGCCCTCGCCATCGAACTGCAGGGTTAGGGTGAGCTCATCTCGACCGTGGGCGGCAAGATCGACCCAGCCCTTGATCCGCCACTGCCGTTCGGTGACCCGGCCCAGCAGTGCCGACGATCGACCGGCCATCCACCGGCATCCCCGCTCGGGCGCGTAGTAGCCCTCGAGGACCTGATCGCTGGGATGGTCCTCACGGGTGAAGTCGAGCACCGGCAGCGGTTGATCGGGTCCCGCCGCGGAGGGTCGGCGGGACCGCCCCTCGACTCGTCCGTCGGACCCCAAGTAACCCAGCGCCTGCAGCCCTTTACGGGTCTCGTCGTCGAGCTCGTCGAGGCCGATCCGACCACTGCCGATGACGTCTTCCTGGAGCTCCTTGGCGAGGCCTCCGAGCAGCCGCGTCAGCTCCGAGCGCTCACGATTGCGCTGGCGGTGGAGGTTGGTGCGCTCGCTGGGATCCTGCTCGAGATCGTAGAGCTCGAGGGCATCGATCTTCGCCACCCGGCTGCGATTGCGAATCAGTTTGAGGGAGCGCTGCCGCAGGGCCTCGTAATTGAGGCCGTCGAGTTCGACCTCGGAATAGACCAGCTCCTGCCGTCGGCTGCGGTTCTCCACCGCCAGCAGGTCGGCGCCGCGAAAGTCCGCCGGCGGCGGCAGGCCGACGACGCGCAGCACGGTCGGTGCAACGTCGATCAGGCTGACCGGCTCGGTCACTCGCGGCCGCGACGGCGGACCGGAAGCGGTCGGGGCCTTGAGAATCAACGGCACGTGAATCATCTCTTCGTAGAGGTCGTAGCCGTGCCCCCGCAAACCGTGATCCCACAGCCCTTCGCCGTGGTCCGAGGTCACCAGCCACAGCACCTTGTCGTCGAGGCCACGCGCCGCCATCCCTTCACGCAACCGTCCGAACCAATGGTCGCAGTACTTCACCTCGCCGGCATAGAGATGACGAATGCGAGCCAGATCGTCGGCGGTGCGCTCGCTGGCCGGCAAGCGATCGAGGCGCTGCAGATCGGCCCGCGAACCGTTGAAGCGACCCGGCGGCTCCGGTTCCGCCAGCAGCCCCGGGTGCGGCAGGTAGGGGTCGTGGGGATCGACATAGTGCAGGAAGAGAAAAAACGGTTGGCCGGGTCGCAGCTCGTCGACCATCTGCAGGGCCTTGAGGGTCACCCCTTCGGCGGTGTGGATCTCGTAATCCCCGGGATATCCGGCATAGAGATCCGGCACCTCGAAGCGGTCGAAGCCCTGGGCGAAGCCGAAGGGCCGGCCGGCGTTCTTGTTGGTGCTGACGGCAATGGTCTGGAAGCCCCCACGGTCGCGCAGAGCCTCGGCCAGCGTGACCGCCTCCGGCGCGATGGCGTCCTCCCGCCCGAGAACGCCGATCGAGGACGGATACCGGGAGGTGAACATCGCGGCCACCGACGACCGCGTCCAGGCGGACGGAGCGATCGCATTCTCGAACACGATCCCTTCCTCGGCCAGGCGATCGAGATGAGGCGTCAGTTCGCGCCTCGAGCCATAGCCGCCGAGGTGATCGGCGCGCAGCGTGTCGATCAGAATCAGGACGACGCCCGGGATCTCGCCGAAGGGCTTCTCCACCGGCGCCGACGGCGCCATTTCGGCCGACGGCGCACACCCGGCGAGGAAGATCATCAGCCATCCCAGGGCGGCCCAACGGACTCTCGTGCTAGGTTCTTCCATAGTGCGTACGATGGCGACGGCGAGAGGCTACCACGGCCCCTCATGATTGCGCTAAATCACTGACTCTAGAGCATATTGCAGAGATAAATGCAACATTCTCTCCAAGCCTCATAGGGATCCCCCGAGGAGCCGTTCCGGCGGCTCCGTCGGATCCCCCCGGGAACGGCCTTCGGGAGGAACGGAGCTATGTTCGATCTTGAATTCACGGGCGAGCGTATGGTCCCCGGTAAGGTGGAGCCGGAGCTGCAGCTCGAACACGTTTCACGGTACCACTTCGCCGCCCAGGTGGCGCGCGGCCGGCGGCTGCTCGACTTCGGCTGTGGCGCTGGCTATGGCGCCGCCATCCTGCAGAAGGCCGGGGCCCGATCGACCATCGGCTGCGATCTGGCTGCCGACGCGATCGCCTTCGCCCGCAGCCGCTACCGTCTCCCGGGCCTGCATTTCTTCGTCACCGACTGCGAGCAAGCCGCCCTTCCCGACGGCGCCTTCGACCTGATCGTCGCCTTCGAGATCATCGAGCACCTGCGCTCCTATCGCAGCTTTCTGGGCGAGGTCCGTCGGCTCCTCGCGCCGCAAGGGCTGTTCATCTTGTCGACGCCCAACAAGGAGACCTACCGCAGCGAGCCGGGGACGGCACCGAACCCGTTCCACCTTCACGAGTTCGAGCTCGGCGAGCTGCTCGATGAGCTCGAACCGCTCTTTTCCACCGTCCAGGTTGTCGGCCAGAGCCAAACCGAGGGGGTGTTCTTTTCACCGGCTTCCCACCGGGGAACGCCGGAAGCCCGCCTTCAGCGGCCGCGACGCCAGCGTCACGAGCCCCAGGCCGACTACCTGATCGCGGTGTGCAGCGATGCCGAGCTGGCCCCCGCGGCGAGCTATTTCCACGTCGCCGAAAGCAATGCCCTGCGCAACCGCACGGAACGTGTCCTGCAGCTCCAAGGTGAGCTCGAAGAGCGCACCCGCTGGGCCAAGGGACTGGAAGACGAGTCGGCGCGCCGGGGGCAGCGCATTCTCGAGCTGCAGGACGAGCTCGAGGAGCGCACCCGCTGGGCCAAGGGACTGCAGCAAGAGTCCGAGGGACGGGCGCGGCGCATTCTCGAGCTGCAGACGGAACTCGAAGAGCGCATGCGCTGGGCGACCCAGATCGAGAAAGAACACGAGGAGAGCGGACGCCGGGTCCTCGAGCTGCAGCGCGAGCTCGAGATCGTCGGCGAGTCGGTGCAGCGCCTCGACGGCCTGGAGGACAAGGTCGCCGATCGGCTGCAGGCCATCGAAGCGTCGGTCAGTGACCGCCTGGCCCCCTTCGAGGGTACCGAGGAGCGATTGATCCAGCGCCTGGCCAGCCTCGAGGCCCGCTTCGAGCACGGCGAGAACGAGCTCGAGCAGTCCCTGCGCTGGCACCACGAAAGCCTGCTGCGTCAGCGTCAGGAACTCGAGAGCCAGCGCGACGAGCTGTCCCGCGGCACCCGCCAGGCGCGCGACGCAACCCGTCGGGTGGCCCGCCACGAGATTGAGCTACAAACCCTCACCCGCCGGGCGCGGGAGGTCGAAACCGCCGCCAAGACCGCCCAGCAGCTCATCGACGTGCTGTGGGGTAGCCGCTCCTGGAAGGTATTTGCGGCGCTGCGCCGCTCCCTTTCCCTCGGCGGCCGGCGCAAGCCCCCGGCGGGCGCCCCGAGCCGTCTCCCGGAGGCGCCGCGGGCCCTGCAGGAGCCCCCGCCGGCGTCCGCCCTGGCGGGCCTGCCGGAGGTGACCCAGGCCCCTGACGCTACCCTCGAGGTGGTGGTTTACGTCCCCGAGTCGAGCCCCCTCGCCTGCCTCCCGGCGGTGGCGGAGGCCTCACGCCAACACCCCGTACGAGCTCACGTCGCCGGTCCCGGCGCCGATGTGGTGGCCGCCCTCGGCAATCTCAGCCCGATCGCCGCCGAGGAGCCGATCGCAGCCCTGCTGGCGGCGGCTCGCAGCGCCAGCGCGCCGTTTGTGGTCCTCTTTTCGGGCGACGTCGCCCTCGAGACGGACGCCTTTGATCGCCTGCTGGAGACCTTCGAGGCGGAGCCCCAGGCAGGATTGCTGGTCGGCAAGATCCTCGACCCGCAGGGCAAGGTCGCGGAGGCCGGCTCGGTGCTCTGGCGAGACGGCTCGAGCACACCCTATGGTGCCGGCCTCGAAAGCGATGCGGCGGAGATCTCGTTTCCTCGCTGGGTCGACTTCGGTCGCTCCCAGTTCCTCGCCCTGCGCACCGCCGAGGCCGCCGAGCTCGAGGTCTCGTCGCGGGACGAGGAGGCCGCCATCGAGCTCGCTCTGGAGCTTCGGCGCCGCGCCCTGGGATGCCTCTATCAGCCGGCCATCACGGTACGCTCGGCGCGCGCGCTGGCGACGAGCCCGGCGGTGCCACGCCGCGAGCTGCGCCAACGTTGGAGCGAGTCCCTCAGCCACCAAGGGGCGGTCAGCGAAGATCTCGACCGGCATCGCGAGCCCGGCCGCCGGCGCCGCGCCTTGATCATCGATCATCGCGTGCCGACCCCGGACCAGGATGCCGGCTCGGTGCGCATGACGGCCCTCGTCGACGCTTTCCGGGAGAGCCACTTCCAGGTCACCTTCCTGCCGGAAAACCTCTACGAGATGGCCCCCTATGGCCAGGCCTTGAGGCAGCAGAAGGCAGAGCTCATCGTCACCCCCCAGTACACTTCCCTCGAGGCCTATCTCGAGCGCCACGGCGAGGCCTTCGACCTGGTGCTGGTGTCGCGCTTCCACATCGCTTCCGGTTGCCTCGATCTGGTGCGCCGGCTCTGTCCCGACGCTCGCCTGGTCTTCGACACCGTCGACCTGCAGTTCCTGCGTCTCGAGCGCCGGGCAGCCCTCGAGCAGGACGTCGAGCTCGAGGAAGAAGCCCATCGCCTGCGGGAGTCGGAGCTCCAGCTCGCCCGCAAGGCCGACGCCACCCTGGTGGTGAGCCGCAGTGAGGCCGAGATCCTGGGACGCGAAGCCCCCGACCTCGACGTCCGCCTGCTGTCGCTGATCCACTCGACGGCGGCCCCGTCGCAGGGCTTCGAGGAGCGCCGCGACTTTTACTTCGTGGGCGGCTACGAGCACCCCCCGAACATCGACGCCGCCCGCTGGTTCGTCAGCGAGATTCTGCCGCGGGTGCGGCAGGAGCTTCCGACGGTGCGCTTCCTGCTGATCGGCAGCAAGGCTCCCGCCGAGCTGCGCGTCATCGCCGACGAGCACACCGAGATCGTGGGCTTCGTTGAGGACATGGACCCTTACCTCGACGGCTGCCGCCTGTCGGTGGCGCCGCTGCGCTACGGCGCCGGCATCAAGGGAAAGGTCACCCAGAGCCTGAGCCACGGCTTGCCCTGCGTGATGACCTCGGTGGCCGCCGAAGGCATCGGCCTGAGCCACGGCGAGGACGCCATGATCGCCGACGACGCCGACTCCTTCGCCCAAGCCATCATCGCGGTCTACCGCGATGCGGCCCTCTGGCAGCGCCTGTCCCAGGCCGGCCTGGAGCGGATCAAGGAAGACTTCTCCCCGCGGGCCGCTCGACGCGCCATCGAGTCCTTGTGCCACGATTTTGGACTGACCGCCGGAGCCCCCCGAGATGAACGCTGAAGGCTGTCGCCTAGCCGTCGTTTTCGCCCAGCACGATCGCGACAAGTACCCGCGCTCCCTGCTCCGGCTGCTCGGAGTGCTGGGCGAGATCCCGACCCTCGAGACCACCATCGTGGTGGTCGACAACCTGAACGCCGGCGACTGGAGCCACGCGGTCTCGAACAATCTGTTCCACATCGGCGGCGACAACGGCGCCTGGGAGTTCTCCGCCTTCGAGCGCGGCCTCGAGTGGCTCGACGGTCAGAATAAGCAGGCCGATGTCTACCTCTTCGCGACGGACGCCCTGCTCGCCTACGGCGAGGACTTCCTCGCCCTGGTGGATGGCGAGGTACTGGAAGCCAGCCATCAGCTCGGCGCCTGCATCGGCTGGATCGATAGCTTCATGGAGCCGTGCCGGATTCTGGATTTTTCCTACGACTCCTGGATTCGCACCAGCCTGGTGTTCGTCCCTCAGCCGGTGCTGCACAAGGTGCGCCCCCTGGCCTGGCCGTTGCGCCACGAACAGTTCTTCGGCAGCGGATTCGCGCAGCCTTTCTTGCCCGACGCGCCGATCTCGGCCAATCTGCAGAAGCTCCTGCTCGAATGGCTGACCCACAACGTGATCGCGGAGAGCCAGCTCGAGGAGACCTGGCACTCGCGCTTCTACCTCGCTCCGGAGACCTTCGAACGCTTTCGCGACAAGGTGATGGCGATCCTCCGCGAGCACCTGCTGTCGGCGCGCCTGCACGCCCTCGGGGTGCCCTGCTTCGACTACCGCGCAATCCGCAAGGCCGGCGGCATCGAAGCCTGCGATCTCCTCGGGAGCAGCGCCGGTCAGGCCTGGCAGTGGCTCGGCTGGATGCAGATGGACTCGGCCACGCCGCGGCGTCCCCTGGGCGCCGTCGGATCGCGGGTCGAGGCCCCGACCTTCGTCCTGATGATCGGTGCGGAGGACGGCGAGCTGTCCCGCGGGCTGTGCGAGGAGGTTCTTCCCCTGGTCCTTCAGCGCCACAGTCGCTCGCGTTTTCTGGTCTTCGGCCACTCGATCCCGGGGCCCGTGCGCGAACTCCACTGCCAGGGCAACGTGCTCGTCGCCAAGGACGGCGAAGCGCCCCAGGAGCGGCTCGACCACGCCACCGCGCTGCTCGCCCTGCCCTCCGGCGGCGGCGTGACCGAGGCCATCGAGCGCGGCGTGCCGATCATCTCGGCCGACCTCGCCCTCGGAGAACGGCGCGGAGAGCCCGGCATCCACTATCTCTCGGCCAGCAACCACTGGCAGGTGGCCACCGCCTGCTGCCGCCTGATCGAGGAGTCGGAGCTGCGCCCGGCCCTCGCCGAAGCCGCCCGAGAGCTGCTCGCCGAGCCCGTAGGCACCTAGCAGTCGAAGCCGACGCCAAGGAAGAGTTCGACCGTGTGCTGGCGTCGCAACGCTCCGTCGCTGATTCTTGGACTTCTCTTCCGGAAGAGGATCCCGACCTCTCCCAGGCGGAAGGACTCAGCGGTGAGTCGCCACCTCCAGCGTGTGCACCCTGTTCCGGGCGCTAGGGAGGGCCGCCGATGCCTTGTCGGTGCCACCCTGTCGCCCCAAACGACGAGTACCTTGGCACTCGATGGCAAAGCGAAGAAAACGCGCCCTCGTCGCATTCCTGTGGTTCATGCTGGTCAACGCCGCCTTCTTGCTGATCCCACGCGCTTCCTATCGGGCACTCGTCATCCATCACAGCGCAGCGAACGTCTCGGACTTCTACACCATCCGCGAGGCGCACCGAACTCGTGGCTGGTTCGAGAGCGCTTATCATCTGGTGCTTTCCAACGGCAGCACCGACATTCCTTTTGGCCACTTACAGCCGACTCGCCGGTATCGACTTGGACTGTGGAGCGTGGCGACCCGCAGCCCACGCCATAACCTCACAGCTATCCACCTTTGTGTGGCCGGCAACTTCGAGACGTCGCCGGTTCCAGCACCCCTTCAAGTCGCCCTCGGCCATGCGATTCAGGAGCTTCAGAAGCGACACGGGATCACCGCTGACCGGATCTACCTACACCGGGACTGCAGTCCCACCGCCTGCCCCGGACGTAACATCGACTCTGCGCGACTGACTGCCTGGGCTCGCCTTGGTTCGCAGGCGCCACAAGCGATCCGAGCACAGCACCGTAAGGCGCTCGACAGTGTCCGACTGACTCCGGCTTTCTTCCATTCGATCTGGGCCGGCGCCAATTTCGCGCTTCTTCTCTACCTCTGCGGCTGGCGGACCGAGCGCCGCTCTTCCGAATCGAGATCTCACCTCGGCCTGACCTCCTCGCCGTCCTCCGTGCGGGTTTCGAAGGGTAGGTCGTCGGTGCGCTCTTGCCAGCCCGGATAGGCCCGAAGGCTTGCGCAGGCTGAGCGGCCGCATGTCGGTCCAGATCTCTTCGATGTGGCCGAGACACGCTTGCTTGCTGCCTTCTTTGCCGACCTTGTTCCAGCCCAGCGGTAGCTCGCGGTCGGCGGGCCAGATCGAGTACTGCTCTTCGTGGTTGACCACCACGGCATAGGTTGTCCGATCGTCTTCTTCGTTCCACGACATGTCCTCGTCCTCCATGATTGCTTTCTAAGCCGAACGGCTCCCGTTCACTCCGCCTGGAGTACCTCGGCCGGATCCGTGCCGATGGCGCGCAGCGCCGGCCCGAGGGCTGCCAGCAGCCCGACGACGGCCAGGGTGCCCGCACCGACGGCGAAGGCGCCGGGGTCCCACGGCGCCACGCCGAAGAGGACGCCGCGGAGCCCCTGGGCGGCGATCAGCGCGACCACCGCTCCGCTCGCCACACCGATCGCCACCAGGACGAGCGCTTCCCGCAGAACGCCTGCGAGGACATCCCGGCGGCGGGCGCCGAGCGCCATCCGCACTCCGGTTTCCCGCCGGCGCTGCCGGACCAGATAGGACATCACCCCGTAGACTCCGGTTGCGGCGAGCACCAGCGCGAGGACCGAAAAGATCCCGAATACCGTGCCGGTCAGGCGCTCTCTCCAGACGCTGTCGAGGATGCGCTGTTCGAGCGTCCGAAAATCCACCACCGGCTGGCCGGAGTCGACCGCGGCCACCACCCTTCGCGCCGGTTCACGCAGCGCCGCGGGCGGGGTGGTGGTGCGGGCGAAATAGTGTCCCCAAGCCGCCCGACGTTGCTGCAACGGCCAGTAGAGATCGAAACCCGGAGCCGCACCGGGCCCCTCGCGGCGAACGTCGCCCACCACTCCCACCACCTCGCGCCAGGACGCCTCTTGCGGTGTGTCTTCCGTTACCCGAAAGCGCTTGCCCACCGCCGACTCCCCCGGCCAGAGCCGCTCCGCGAAGCGCTGGCTGACGATCGCCACCGCCGGTGCGTCCGCGTGGTCGCGCCGGTCGAAGGCGCGGCCGGCGAGCAGCGGCACGCCCGCCACCTCGAAGTAGTCGTCACTGATCACCTGGTTGAAGGCGTAGGGGTTGTTTTGCACCTCGACATCGTCTTGTCCCTCGGCCCGCACCAGCGAGCGGTCCACCCGTTCGATACCGGTCAGCGGCGGATTCGAGTTGAAGGCCGAGCCGGAAACCCCGGGCAGGTTGACCAATCCTGCGAGCACTTCCCGCTGAAACCTCTCGACATCCTCCTGCGCGTAGGTCCACGGAAGCGCCACCTGGAAGGTCGCCACGCCCTCGGCGCGGACGCCGGGATCCACCGCCATCAAGGCGCGGAAGGTCCTCACCACCAGGCCCGCCGCCACCAGCAGCACCAAGCACAGGGCCACTTCCGAAACCACCAGACCGCGACGAGCCAAGGCTTGCCGCCGCCCCGCCCCGCCGCCGCGCCCGCCTTCCTTGAGAGCCTGGTGAAGACGCGCTGCCGAAATCCTCAGCGCCGGCACCAGCGAGGCCCCGACGCCCGCAATGAGGCTCAAGACAAGGGCGGCGGTGAGGGCGCGCCCGTCGAGCGAGAGATCCATCCACAAGGGCAGTCGCTCAGCCAACGCCAGCCGCAGCAGATGGAGCGCCGGCACGGCGGCGGCGATGCCGAGGAGTCCCCCCACCGCAGCGAGCACTAACCCTTCGCCCAGCACTTGCGCGGCCAGCCGCAGACGGCCGGCGCCCAAGGCGGCGCGAACGGCCATCTCCCGGTCCCGTGCGAGCGCCACTCCGAGGAGCAGGTTGGCGACGTTCACACAGGCGATCAACAGCACCGCAACGGTGGCCCCGAACAGCAGCAAAACGTACGGCCGCACCGGTCCCAGGTAGCGTTCACGTAGCGGATTGAGGCGCAGTCCGACTTCGCGGTTGGTCTCCGGATACTGCTCCGCCAACCGTCGTCCAAGGGCCGCGATCCTCTGGCCGGCCTCTTCGGTGCGAACACCCGGGGCCAGCCGAGCGACGGCCACGACCTGCCGCGCATTGCGGTCCTCGATGTTCGGAAAATAGCGACTGATGTAGATGGACCGGTAGATCGCCGTGTCGTCCGGGAACTCGAAGCCTTCCGGCAGCACCCCGTAGATGGTGTAGGAAGGCGAATGGGTCGGCGAGGCATCGAGGGCGACGGTGGTGCCGACGACATCCGGGCGGCTCCCGAACTTGCGCTGCCAAACGCGATGGCCGAGGAGGATGCCGAAATTGCGCTCGCGGTCGAAGCTCTCCGGCCACGCTCCCCCGTGCAGGAGATCGACGCCGAGCAGCGAGACGAGGTCGTGGGTCACGAGGATGGCCGGGAGTTTCTCGGCCTCGCCCTGTCCGGAAAGGGTGTAGGCGCTATCCGGCAGGAAGGCCGCCACCTCGCTGAACAGCCCCGGCTGCTCCTCGAGGTCCGCGACCTCGCGCATCGAAAGAGGCCCCGGCTCGTCGCCGCGCACCGCCTCCACCACCATCAGCCGGTCCGGATCGGCGAACGGCAACGGACGCAGAAGGATTCCGTCGATGGCACTGAACACCGCGGCGTTGGCGCCGACGCCGAGGGCAAGGGTCAATACGATCAAAACCGCCGCGGCGGGACGCCGCCGATAGGGCCGAATACACCGTCCAAGCCAGCTAAAACCCCGGGTGATCATCGCTCCTCCCCCATGCATTGAAGTTGATAAACTTGCATCACTACCATGGCTAAACCATTCCATCCCATACCCGCCGCAGCCGGGCCAACGCAGACTGGAGAATCCACCTGATGGGCCGCTCTCCCGCCATCGGTTTCGAACGAGTCGATGCCGCAGCGCGGCCGCAGGGCCTCGCCGCCTATCTCGAGCTGGTCAATGAGCTGCCGGCGGTGCGCGCGTACCGCGAGCGGATGGAACAGGCTCTCGATTTGCCCGCCGGCCATCGGGTGCTCGACGTCGGCTGCGGCACCGGCGCCGAAAGTGCCCGCCTCGCCGCCAGCGGTCTGAGGGCGGTCGGCGCGGACCTCAGCATCGATCTGCTCGCCGCTGCCCGTCGTCAGCGGAAGTCCGGTAGCGAAGGCCTGCCCGTTTTCACCGCGGGCAATGCCCTGGCGCTCCCCTTCGCCAACGCGGCCTTCGACGGCTGCCGGGCGGAGCGGGTGCTGCAGCATGTCACCGATCCGGCCGCTGCCGTCGCCGAGCTGATGCGCGTGTGCCGACCCGGCCGCCGGGTGGTGGTCAGCGAGCCGGACTGGGGCACTCTGGCCGTCGATATCGACGATGCGGCGCTGGCCCGAAAAGTCCTCGCGGCGGCCTGCGATTTGGTGCCGCAGGGTTGGATCGGCCGCCGATTGCCCGGCCTCTGCCGCGACGCTGGCCTCCAGGACGTGACCATCGAAGCCCACTCTCTGGTGGTCGAGGGCTACGCCACGGCCGATGCGCTGTTCGGAGTTGCGAGCGGACCGCTGCGGGCGCTCGACGCGGACCGGCTGCCGCCGGAGGACGTGGCGCGCTGGCTGGGCGCCCTCGACCGGCGAGAGCAGAGAGGCCCCTTGCTCGCGTCGCTGACCGGCCTGACGGCGTCCGGCCGCGTGCCCGACCGGTAGCCTATTCGAATAGGCCGAGAACTCGGCCTCGGCCCTCAACGCACTCCCCCCCCGCGGTCCGTTTCGGCAGCCAATGCCGCCAGCACCGCCACCAGCTCCGGAAGGGTCGAGCCTTCACGTTTCTTTCCGGCGCCCGACAGCCGCCAGCGGCGCACGACTCCTTCCCCCTCGACCTCGACACGGAGGTCGGCCGCGGCACCACCGGGGCTCGCCCGGTAGCCAAGGCGCTCGACGGCGCGCGCCGTCCAGGTCGCCAGCACCTCCTCGCCTTCGACGGCGATGGAGCCGCGGCGATCGGCGTCGAGCTCGAAGTTACCGCTCGCCCGATCGAAGGTCAGTCCCTCGCTGGCGAAGGTGGTGGCGAAGGCGCCCGTCAGCACCAACTCCTCCGGCACACCGGAGGCGAAGGCACCGCCCTTGGCCAGGAGCCAGACTCGGTCGGCGGTGCGCAGGGAAAGCTCCAGGTCATGGCTGGAGACCAGAACTGCGGTGCCTTCTCGGCGCGCCAGCTCGCGCAGGAGGCGCATGGCTTCGACCCGCCGCGGCAAATCGAGAAAGGCGGTGATCTCGTCGAGCACGAGCACCGCCGGCTCCTGCGCCAAGGCCCGGGCGATCATCACCTTCTGGCGCTCGCCGTCCGACAGTTCGGCGACGCTGCGGTCGGCCAACTCTTCGGCTCCCGCCGAGCGCATAGCGCGATCGACGGCCGCGTGGTCGCGCGCCGAGAGGCGGCCGTGCCAGGGGGTGAAGGGATAGCGCCCGAGCTCGACCACCGCCCGCGCCGTGAGCACTCCAACGGCCACCCGGTCGGTGAGGACCACGGCGAGCCGGCGCGCCCGGACGGAGGGAGGGAGATCGGCGAGGGCTTTCCCTTCCAGCTCCACCCTTCCGGCGAGCGGGGACTGCATGCCGGTCAGCGAACGCATCAAGGTCGACTTGCCGGCGCCGTTGGGGCCGAGCAGGCACACCAGCTCACCGCGCCGCAGATCGAGATCGAGCGGTCCGGCGATGACCGCCGATTGGCGTCCACGACTTCGATACCCGACCGTCAGCTCTCGGGCGACGAGGGTCACGTCCGATCCGCTCATAGCTCGAGGCTCCTGAGATGGCGCCGCCGAAGAACCAGCCACAGCACGACCGGCGCACCGATCATCGACGTCACCGTGTTGAGGTGCAAGAACTGCCGCGCCCACGGCATGTGGGTCACCAAGTCGGCACCGAGGGCGAGGGTCGCCCCGACCAGCACCACCGCCGGCATCAGCACTCGGTGGTCGGAGGTGTTGAACAACCCCCGGCACAGATGCGGCACCGCCAGGCCGAGAAAAGCGATCGGGCCGCAAAACGCCGTCACCGAGCCGGTGAGCACCGCCGTCATGGCGAGGCAAAGCAGCCGCGCCCGCCCCACCCCGACGCCCAGACTCGCGGCGTAGCGCTCGCCGAGCAGCAGCGCGTTGAGCGGCTTGACCATCGCCAGCGCCGCCAATAGACCGACCGCGGATACCGGAACCAGCACTCCGATCTGATCCCAGGTCACCGACGCGAAGCTGCCGTCAAGCCAGTTGAGCATCACCCGCGCGTCGGTCTCGTCGATGAAGTGAAACAGCAGGCTGAGCAAGCTCTTGGCGATCGCCGCCATCATGATGCCGGCGACCAGCAGCGTCACCGTGCTCACCCGCCTCGCCACCACCGCCACCAGGCCGAGCATTGAGCATGCTCCCACCGTCGAGCCGAAGGCGAGGGACAAGTCACCCAGGACGTGGAACGGGCCGAAACTCGCCAGCCCGGCGGACGCCGCCGCCCACACGATCAGCGCCACGCCGACGGCGGCGCCATCGAGCACGCCGAGGACCCAGGGACCGGCGAGGGGATTGCGGAACAGGGTCTGGAGCAGCAGCCCGCACACCGCGAGCCCGGCACCGCCGAAGATCGCGGTCACCGCCCGCGGAAGTCGAAACTCCCATACGATCTGAGCCCAGCTCGCGCGATCCGGCGTCTCGCCGGCGAGTATGCTCACCACATCGGCCAGGGGAATTCGCACCGAGCCGAGGGTGACCTCCAGCAAGAAGAGCACCACCAGTCCGACGACCAGGCCGAGGAAGAGGACCGCGTTCCAGCCGATGCGGCGGCTGGTCCGTCGCGCCGGAGCGCGGTCCACAGTCAGCGTCTCGCTCACGCCTCACCTCCCCTGGGCTCGAGCTGCGAAGGCGCACCGCCGAGACGCCGGAAGAACACCAGCCGGTGCTCCGGCAGCCGCTCGGGATGAAACACGCGGATCATGTCCGCGAGCACGACATCGGGCTCGATCAGCATGCGATCGTAGAACGGCGCCCGTCCCGGCTCCGGAGAGCCGGCATCGAAACTGTACAGCTCGCCCCGCTGGACCACCGGCAGAGCGGCGAGTCGCTGTTCCTGCGCCAGCGCGTCGTCGAGGTTGCGGATGTTGGGCGGCACCCAAATCCAATGGTCCGCCTCGGCGGCGCGCTCGAAGGCCGAGATCAGCGGCACCTCGAACCAGTTGAGCGGCGTGTCCTCCTGCCAGAAGTAGTCGCCACCGGCATCCGCGATCTGGTGCGCGAAGGCGTTGTCGGCACCGAACACGTTCCAGGCGTCTTTGTCGAACCAGTCGGTGACCACCACCGGCCGGTTTCGGACGCCTTCGACCACGACGGCGAGTCGCTGGTAACGCTCTTCGATCCCGGCCAGGAGCTCCTTCGCTACGCGCTCCCGGTTGAAGAAGAGTGCCAGCCAGGCGACCCACTCGCTGGCGGCGAGCGGCGTCGCCTCGAGGTGCTGGGCATCGAGAGCCACCGGCGCTCCGACCGCTGCGAGCAAATGCTCGATCTCGGAGTCGGCGTAGGCGGTGAAGTGATCGACTACCAGACCGGCTTCGAGATCCAGCAGACGCTCGACGTCGGTGTGGTGGTAGCGGCCGATCTCGACCAGCTCCCCGGATGCGACGCGGGCAATGAGTGACGGAGTGGTCAGACGCTGAACGGTCCCGAGGGCCGCCAGGTGGTCCGCCAGACCGAGCGCGTCGACCGCTCCGGCCCACCCCACAGGGGTCACCGCGAAGCGCTTGACGGGCACCTCGATGACCGTTCCCCGCGGAACCTCCGGCGCCGGCGTACCGCACTGCACCAGCACCCACCGGAGGAGGCGTTCCGGATCGGTCCGGGGCCGCAGGGTCACCACCTTGTAGTGGCCCCGGTACTCGACCTCGAGCTGCTCCGAATGCCGGAACCGGACCTTGTCCGGAAAGTAGTCGGCGGCCGGGTCGAAATCGTCGACGCAGCCACCGGCCAGGTTGGCGACGCCGTCGAAAGGTACCGCCGGCCAGACCGAATGAGGGGGAGTGGGGACGGCTGGGGCACAGCCGCTGGCCGCCGCCATCGGAATCGCGGCGGCCAGCGACAGGGCCCGGACCCAAGACCCTTCCACCACAACTAAAAGCGGCCGCGCAGCGTCAGCATCACCGTTCGCGGCGCTCCGTAGTAGTTGGCGAACGGCCCCTGGCCGGCCTCGACATAGCGCTCATCGGTAAGGTTTCGGCCATTGAGCGCCAGCCCGTAGGAGCGGCCGCCGATCTCGGTCCGCACCTCGACGGCGGCATGCACCAACAGATAGTCGTCGAAGGAAAAGGGGTCGAGCGCCAGCTCCCCGGGACGGTCGCCGACGTAGAAGGCACCGCCTCCCAGGCTCACGCCGCCCCACGCCGCCGACGGTAGATCGTAGTTCAGCCACAGGCTCGCCGTTTCCTCCGGCACGTTGATGAAGCGCGAGCCGACCGGACGCAGAACGTCCTCGGTGATCTCCGACTCCCACAGGTAGCTGGCGCTGGCCACCGCCCGCAGCCGGTCGCTGAGCCGGCCGGTGAGGTCGATCTCGACGCCCTGGCTGCTCTGCTCGCCGATCGCCACCAGCAGCCTTGGATCGAAGGGATCGCGCGTCGCGACATCGCTGCGCACCAGATCGAACACTGCGCCGTTGACCGACAGGCGGCCGTCCTTGGGCAGCCACTTGAAGCCCGCCTCGATCTGCTCGCCGCGTTCCGGGTCGAGGTAGTTACCGAGGAGATCGGTGCGGCCATTGGGCTCGAAGGACCGGGCGTAGCCGGCGAACAGCGACAGCTCCGGCCGCGCCATCACCACCAGCCCGAAGCGCGGGCTCACCGCCTCGTCCTCCATGGCGGGATCGAAGTCGGCGCTGCGCTCGAACCGGAAGCTGGTGTCCAGGGTGTCCCAGCGCACACCGGCGAGGGCCTTGACCCGCGGGCCGAAGTCGATCTGATCCTGCACGTAGACGCCGGTGAAGTCCTGCTCCTGTTCGAAGAAGAAGGGGCCATCTTGATCCGGCGGCGTCGCCGGGAAGGTCGGGTCGAGGACGTCGAGGGGCACGGAGCCGCTGCTGAAGAAGCTGTCGCCGCCGAAGTTGTCCCGCGCCACCTCGACCCCGAACAGCAGCGTATGGCGAACCGAGCCGGTGGCGGTATCCGCCAGCAGCTCGAGGCGGCCGGTGTCCGTGCCGACGACATCGAAGTCGTTCAAGTAAACCGCCCGCCCCGCTGTGCGGCCGTCCGGCCCGAGGTCGGTGAGGTAATCAGCGAGGGTGAATTCTTCGTAGTCCACCGTCTGAAGGTCGGCCCGCAGCTCGAAGGTGCTGCCGAGCAGGCGTTCGAAGCGGACGCCGAGGGTGCGGTTGCGGCGGTCGAATTCGGTCCAGGGCGCCGCCAGGTTGCGCTCCACCGGCAGCTCGAGCAGGCCGTCACCGGTGAACAACACGCCGGTGGCGAAGACCGGCAGCGACTGCTCGTACTGCTCCCCTTCGATGATCAAGCGCGTCGATTCGTCCGGCTCCCAGGACACCACCGGCGCGATCAAGGTTCGCTCGCCCTCGACCCGACTTCGCCAGCTCTCGAAGTCCTGGTGGGAGGCATTGAGGCGATAGCGCCAGGCGGAGCCGTCGGAGAACGGCCCGTTAAGATCCACCCGTGCGCCGTAGTGGTCGTAGCTGCCGATCTCGAGGGCGGCACTGCGGGCCACCTGCGGCAAGGGCTTGGCGGTGACCACATTGATCACCCCGCCCAAGGAGCCGGAGCCGTAGAGCACCGCCGCCGGTCCCTTCAACACCTCCAACCGATCGACGTTGGCGAGGGGGGTCAGTCCCACGTTACTGGTCCGACGGTAGCCGTTACGAAGCACCGGCTGCACCGAAAAACCCCGCAGGAAGAAGCCGTCCTGGGTCCCCTGGAAAGCGGTATCCGGCACCGCGCCGCTGACGTTGCGCAGCATGTCGCCGACGGTCAGGGCGCCCTGGCTTTCGCCAATTTCGATCGGCAGCACCTCGATCGACTGAGGAACCTCGAGGAGGGGGGTTTCAGTGCGGGTTGCGGTGACCGCTTGCAGAGAGCGATAGGGAACCGCGTCGCGAACGGTGATCTGCTCGGCCACCGTCACCGACAGCTCAACCTCGAGCTCGCTGGCCTCCGCTCCGTGACGGAGCTCCTGCCCAGTCGGCGAGAAGCCGCTGAGCTCGAAATCGAGGCGATGGTCGCCCTTCGGCACGGCGTCGAACCGGAAGGCGCCCCGCCGATCGGTGCTCGCCGTGCGCTCGCCGCCATCGGCGAGCCGTAGGGTCACCCAAACCCCGGGCAGGGCGCCACCGGTGGCATCGACGACCTTACCGGCGACGGGCATGGCCTCTTCGGCGACGACCGCTGGCCCGAGACCAGCGATCAGGGTGAAGAACAACAGGAAGGTCATTAGACGGGAAGGGTTCCTTCTAGACATCATGGACATCTCCGCTCAGTTGATGGAAACAGCACCGGCGGACGCCGGCGGATTGGACTCGGAGCCGGACGCGGCGCCAGGCCGCGGGGACTCCGCAGGATCAGGGACCAGCTCGATTCGGTGGACCGCCGGCCCCGGCAGCAGGGGCGTCGGCAGGCCCAGCTCCCAGGCCTCGTGGCCGGCGCCGTAGGACGCCGTCGCCGGGTGGCCTCCGGCACCACCGGGCATGTGGAAGAGGCCGCGCTCCTCGCGCCCGGGTGCCACCACGATGCGCAGGGAGGAGCCGAAGGTCGGGTGCTGCACGCGCGGCACGAAGCTGTCGCCGGGCAACTGCCGCGGCGGCAAGTCGAGCCAGCGCCGCGCCGGCGGCAAGAGCGCGCTCAGGGGATGACGAAGCTGGACCGTATTGCGCCGACCCCAGGTGGCCCCGTCGAGACCCTGCGGTCCGCGCGACAGCTCGTCGACCGTGGCTCTCGCAGCGCCCTCGAAGTACGCCTCCCAGCTCTCTCGGCCGACGGGTACCAGGTGCTCAGGGCGCTCGGAGACGACCCGCCAGAGGGGCTGTTCGTGGCGAGGAATGACGCCGCCGCTCGGAAAGTACGGGTCTTCGGCGACGACCGGTCCGAGGAGTGAGTCGAGCACCTCGATGGCGATGCGCCGCCGGAAGTTCCGTACCAACCGATAGCCGACCGAGTCGATCGCGGCGCGGCCTCCCCAGGCCGCGACGTGGCGGTGGGCGGCGGTGAGCACCGGATCGCCAGAGGCGGCCAGGGTGGTCGCCAGCAGCGCCTGCCAGCGATCCAGGCGCCAGGCACGATCGTCGAGCAGCAGTCCGAGGAGGTCTTGCTCGGCGGCGGGCGCTGGCAGCGCCCGTAGGCCGTCGCGGAGTTGCGCGGCTCGGGTGCCCGAGGCGTAGCCACCGTCGCCCAGGCGCTCGAGCCCTTCACCGCCCAGGTGGCGGTGGTTTGCGCTCCACAGGCGGCCCTCCGGGCCGGGCGCGAACCGCGGTTTGCGCAGCGGCGGCAGAGGGTCCCAGGCGGCCAGCGCGAGCTTCCCTCCGTCGACCGGCACTTCCGCCGAGGCACCGCTCTCCAATCGGCCCGAGACGGTCCAGCCGACGGCCCCGGCGGCATCGGCCAGCAGCACGTTGAGCACCGGTCCGGCGGCGGCAGCCGCCGCCGCGAGACCCGTGGACACGTCTCCGGCCTCCTCCAGCCGGCGCCAGTCCAGACCGGCGGCGCCGGGGGCGTGAGCGTCCCAGCGCAGCGCCAGCAGATCGCCCTCCGGACCGCCATCGAGCAGCGGTCCCCAGGAGGTCTCGAGCACCTCCACCTCGCGGTCGCGGCCGCCGCGTACACGCACCGTCTCCACCACCCGTCGCCAGCGCTCGAGACCGCGAGCGGTGAGATAGCTGCCGGGCTCGAACCCCGGTTCGAGGCGGACCACATCGGTGGTGTCGGCATAGGCGTTGGTCACGCCCCAGGCGAGGCGGCCGTTGCTCCCCAACACCACCAGCGGCAGGCCGGGCAGCGTGGCCCCGACCAGCCGCCGCTCTCCATCGGGCCCATCCGGCCAATGGAGCGCAAGGCGGTACCAGATATTGGGTAGGCCCAGGGAGAGATGGACGTCGGCGGCGACGAGGGCGCGCCCGTCGGCGGTGTGCGCACCGCCCAAGGCCATCGCATTGCTCGCCGCGCTCCGGGCGCCCTCGGGGTCCCTCTCCGCTGCCTCCGGCTCAACCTGCGGGCGGACCTCGAAGGGCGCGGCGCCGGGAATCGGCGGCACCGGCAGCAGGCTGTCGTCGAGGGCCGCCGAATCGACCCCTCCTGGCGCGAGCAGGAAGTCGGCGAGGGGCTCGGCGAGCAGGGTGCGGATGCGGCCGCGGCCGCGGTCGAGCCAGCCGTCCGCATCGTCCAGGTCAAGGTACATCGCGAACACCACCAGGTAGCTGTCCACCGGCCGCCAGGGCCGCGGCTCGACGCCGAGCAGCGCGTGTTCGAAGGGCGGGCTGCCGAGATCGTCGAGACCCGCGGCGACACCGGCGGCGTAGGCTTTGAGCAGCCGGCGCTCCTCGATCGACGCCCGCTCCCACTGCCGCTCGACCCGCGCAGTGAAGCGGTGCCGTCGAACCGCGACATCGGCCTTCGCCGCCAGCGGCCCGATCAACTCGGCGATCTCTCCGGCGGCCCGCCGGCGCAGCAAGTCCATCTGGAAGAAGCGGTCCTGGGCATGCACGAAACCGGTGGCGTAGGCGGCGTCCAGGCGACTCGCAGCGCGAATCGAGGGCACCCCCATGACGTCCCGATCGATGGTCGCAGGCCCCTGCAAACCGGGCGCCGGTACGACCCCTTCGAGCCGAGGGCGACCGGAGCGCCAGGCTCGGGAACCCCAGATCACGGCAACCACCGAGGCAAGCAGTAAAAGGACAAGGATCGCCGCCGCGAAACGGCCGAGGGAGCGCCACCGGCTGTGGCGGCGGGGATCTTTGGAGCGCGCCGCGTTCATGCTCTCTGCCCTGCTTCCTGCGGCTCGGGAACGATCCGGCCGAGGGCGGCCACGAGACCGTCGAGAGCCGGACCGCCGGTGACCCCGTAGTGATCGGCGTCGACATCGAAAACCTCGAGGGCGTCGAGCGAACGGCGCCAGGTTTCAATCCCACCGCGTGCGACCATCGGACCCCGGCGGGCGGCCACCAGCATCGCCGGCGGCCCCGCCGGCTCCGCTTCCACCGCCGCCGCCGCCGCGACGGTCGACGTAAAGCTCTCGAACCAGCGCCGCAGTTCCGCCGTTCCGCGGTCCCCGATCAGGTCCACCGCCTGCGCCCACGCGACCAGCTCGTCCCAGTCGGCGAGCCGTCCCTCCGGCGCCGGCGCCCCGATGCTCTCGATCAGAAAATCGGCGAAGGCCTCGAGGGCGGCCCGCGGCGACGGCCGACGGAGGATCCCCGGCGGCGGTGCGTCGAGCAGCACCAGCGCGATCACCCTAGGCTCGGACACGTTCAGCCGGCGCGCGACCTCGAAGGCGAGCAGCCCGCCGGCTGACCAGCCGCCCAGCAGGCAAGGCGCCTGACCGGCGGCGTCTCGCGCCTTGGCCACCAAGCCCTCTACCGAGTCCGTCGCCTCAGAGCCTCCGCCGGCCGGCGGCAGGTTCAGGACGCGCACCGGCTGCCGGCCCCGCAGGCGCTCGGCCACCTCCAGGTAGGACGTCGCGCCACCGCCGGGCGGCGGTACCAGCAAGAGAGGCGGTCCCTCACCTGCGGCCAGTTCGATCCAGGGCGGCTCCGCTGCGGGCTCCCGTCGGAGCTCCGCGACCATCGCCGCCGGCGTCGGTGCCGAGAGCACCGTCTCCACCTCCACCCGCCGGCCGCGCAGCGCCGCAATCCGCGCCGCCAGCCGAAACACCACCAGTGAGCTACCCCCGGCGGCGAAGAGGTCCGTATCGCGCCCGGCGCGGACTCCGAGGACGTCACTCCACAGGGCCACCAGCTCCTGCTCGTCGAGACCGCGCGCCGGGCTCGCGGAGATCGACGGAGACGGCAGACGGCCGCGGTCCACCTTGCCGCTGGGAGTGAACGGCAGCGCCTCGAGATGGACCCAGGCGGCCGGCACCAGCGCCGGCGGCAGGCGCTCGCCTAGCCAGCAGCGGAGCTCCTCCGAAGCGGCGTCTCCGGTGACATAGGCGGTGAGCACCGGCTCGCCGCCGATCTCCGGAGCGGCGACGGCGGCCTGCCCCACCTGCGCATGCGCCAGCAGCGCCGCCTCGACCTCGCCGGGTTCGATGCGGTGTCCGCGCACCTCGATCTGGTGGTCGAAACGACCGAGGAAATGGAATCGTCCGTCGGCGAGCTGCCGAACCCGGTCCCCAGTCCGGTACAGCCGAGCGCCGGGCACGCCGCTCACCGGATCCGGCACGAAGCGGGCGGCCGTCATTCCGGGACGCCCGAGATAGCCACGGGCGAGGCCCGGGCCGCCGAGGCACAGCTCGCCGACGAATCCGGGCGGCAGCGGGAACAGCCGCCAATCGAGGACGAAAGACCGCACACTCGCGACCGGCCGCCCCAGGGATGGCGCCAGTTGCCCGACCGTCGGCTCCGGCGCCACCGCGCCGGCGGTGGCCGTGACCGTCGCCTCCGTCGGACCGTAGGAGTTGACCAGCGCCGCGGTCGCCGCCGGCCGCAGGCGCAGCCGGTCGCCGCCGGTCCAGAGACCGTCGGGCGGCAGACCACCATCGCGCATCAGCTCTTCGGCGAGGGCGGTCGGCACCCAACACCAGGCCGGTCTCTCGCTCGCCAAGTAATCGGCCAGCCGGCGTGGATCGGTGCGGACCTCCTCCGCCGGCACGATCACGGTGGCTCCGGCGGCGAGGGCGGTCCAGATCTCCCAAGCGATGGCGTCGAAGGTGAGCCCGGCGATCGAGGTCACCCGACTCCCGGGGCCCAAGCGACACTCCGAGATCTGCCAGTCGACCAGCTCGGCGAGGCCGCCGTGGGTCACGATCACCCCTTTGGGCCGGCCGGTCGAGCCCGTGGTGTAGATCAGGGCGGCGGCCGCCGCCGGGTGAGGATCGAACGGTGCTTCCGGCAAAGGCCCGGCGCTGCGCCGCCTCGGTGGGTCCAGGCGGACAGCCCCGCCCGCCGCTTCCCCGCCCTCGACGGCGGCGGAAGCGATCCACGCCTGGGCTGCGCCGTCGCGCAACAACGACTCCGTGCGTCGCCGCGGGTGCGCCGGATCGAGCGGCAAGCAGGCGCCGCCGGCGAGGAGCACGCCGAGCCACGCCGCGACCTGCGTACCGCCGCGGCCGAGCATCACTCCAACCCGCGCCTCCGGCCCGATTCCGGCGATGCGCAGGCGATGGGCGAGACCACCGGCAGCGGCCGCCAGCTCGCCGTAGGTCCAGACCGTTCCACCGGGCTCGACGACCGCCGGAGTCTCCGGGTTGCGACGAGCGGCGACGAGCGCGCGCTGCACCACCGACTCGGCTTCGTCGGACCGCCCTCGCCCGCTCCACTCGTGGAGCACGGCGTGCCGTTCCTCCGGTACCAGCAGCGCCCAGTCCGTCCACCGGCGGCCGGGTTCGGCGAGGGCCCCGCGGACCAGGGCGCCGAGCGAGCGCAGCAGCCTCCGGACGGTGGTTTCGTCGAAGCGCGCCCGGTCGAACTCGACGAAGATCTCCGGCCGCTCGCCCTCGAGAACCGCGCCAAACGCGAGATCGAAGCGAGCCCGCCGATCCACGACGGTGATCGGTTCGATGCCCAGCCGGCGCTTCGTCACCTTCGGTTCGGGACCGCCACCGTCGCTCCCGCCTTCGCTCAAGGTCACGCCGATCAGCGACGACTCTCCGGAGTCCCTCAGCGCCTCGATCAAGAGGTCCGCCGGCAGGTCCGCTCGGGCGTTGGCCGCTACCGTCGCCCGATGGGCCGCCGCGATCACGCCGGCGGCGTCGAGGTCCGGCGCCAAGATCACCCGCAACGGCACCAGATCGGCCAACATTCCAACCACCCCGGCAAGGATAGGAAAGGGACGGCCGGCGACGGCCGTTCCGATCACCGCCTCGGCAGCGCCAGAGGCTCGCGCCAACAGCACCGAGATGAACCCCAGAGCGGCGGCGAAGGGGGTGGCCCCGGAGCGCCGCGCCAGGGCCGCCAGGGCCGGCCCTTCGGGCAGCGGCAAGGTGACTTCCGCAGCGGCGCCCCTGTCACCGGTCGCCGGCCGGTCAAAGGGAAGCTCCGGCGGCTGCGCGCCGGCGAGCTGACGCACCCAGGCCCGCACCCGCTCGCCGACCTCGGGGCTCGCCGCGTGGCGCTCTTGCCAGAGCGCGAAGTCCGCGTACTGCAAGGGCACCGGGGGCAACGCGGGCTGCTGCCCGCCCTCGAGGGCCGCCAGGGCCTCTTCGAGCTCGCCCAGCAGCCGATCGAGGGAAAGCCCATCGCCGGCGATGTGGTGGAGCGTCCACACCAGCACCGGGTCGCCGCCGCGCCGGCGGAACAGCACTTGGCGTAGCGGCGGACGAGCTCCGAGATCGAAGGGTCGCGCCACCGCCGCGGACGCCGCTCGCCGCTGTTCGCCCTCGGCCGCTTCCGCCGACAGCGCCGAGAGGTCGCAGCAGGGCAACCGCCGGCGACGAACCGGCAGCACCACCTGACGCGGGCCGCCCTCGCCCTCGCGATAGACCGTGCGCAGCGCTTCGTGGCGGGCGATCACCAGCGCCACCGCCGCCTCCACCACTTCGATCGGCGCTGCATCACGAATTCGTAGGGCGGTACCCAGGTGGTAAGCGGACGACTGCGGATCGCGCCGCTGGTGGAGCCAGAGGCGGCGTTGCGCCGCCGTTAAGGGCGCATCGGAACCGCGGGCCGCGGGCTCCGGTCCGGCCGGCGGATCGACCGCCGCCAACAGGTCGGCCCGAGCGACCCGCAGGCGTTCTCGCAGGTCGGCGCTCACCGTGCCCCGCGGCGCCCGCAGGCGCAGACGGCCGTTCTCGGCGAGCAGCCGAGCACCGAGCCGGTCGAGTTCCGCCAACAGCTCGACGGCGGTCAAATTTCCACCTCTTCCCAGTCCTCTTCTTGGGCGCCGGCGGGCACTGATTCCTCGCGGCGGCGGTCAGCGGCGCGGGCGATGGCGCGGACCGTGGGGCTCGCAAGCAGCTCACCCAGAGTCAAGTCCACGCCCATCCGGTCGCGCAGCAGCGCCGCCGCCCGGCCGGCGAGCAGCGAATGGCCGCCGAGCCGGAAGAAGTCGTCTTCGGCGGCAACGTCGGCTACTCCCAACAGCTCCGAGAACACCTCCGCCACCCGACGCTCGCTGTCGTTCGCCGGCGGAGTCCGCCGCGTCGCCACCGCCGGCTCCTCGGACCGCTCCCTGGCGGGTGCGTCGAGCCGAGCGCGCCAGGAAACGACCGAGTCATCGCCAACCGAGAAGAGCTGTGCGGTACCGCTCTCGAAGCCGTCGTGACGCCCGGCGGGGTCGTCGGTCATCGCCGCCAGCACCCGTGGATAGAACGCCGCCAGCGTCTCTGCCTGGAGGGAACCGAGCGTCTTGCCGTCGACCGCCAGCTCACCGGAAATCCCGCTGCCGGAGATCTGGGAGCGGAAGGTCGCGACCAGCGGCAGCTCGGTGGTCTCCTGTCCCGCCACCGCCAGCACCTCGAAGCCGGCCACTTCCCGGGCTTCGCGCTGAACGTGGAAGTGAACGAAGTTGAAGGCGTTGTCGAACAGCAGACCGCCGCGCCGCCGGACTAGCTCGGCGAGCGGGAAGCGCCGGTGCGGGATCATCTCGCCCTCGGCGGCGTGGACGCGCGCTATCAGGTCCCGCCAGCTCTCCGCGCGCAGGCGCAGGGGGAAGGGCACCGTGTTGAGGAACAGGCCGAGGGCCCGCTCGCCGCCCTCCTCCTCCGGCCGGCCGTGGGTCACCAGCCCGGTCACCACCTCGGTTGCGCCGCCGGCCTCGGCGAGGCAGCGAAGGTGAGCCGTGAGCAGCACCGTGCGCACCGGCACCGCCAGCTCGCGCGCCAGTTCGCGCACCGCGCGGGCCAGCGAATCGGACAGCTCGATCGGAAGCTCCCGCCGCCCGCCGGGCGATCCGGCGGAGGCTGGGGGCAGCGCCGCGGCCGGCGCGCCGGAGAGCCGCTCTTGCCAGTACTGCTCGCTCGCCGTGTCGGCCAGCGCCGCGCGCTCCAGCTCGACCGCCCGCCGCATCCCCACCGGCGGTGCCTCGGGCGGCTTCGCCGGAGCACCGGAAACCAGGTCGTGGTAGAGGCGCAGCAGCTCGGTCAGGAACGAAGCGGCGCTCCAGCCGTCGAGAATGGCGTGGTGCTCACAGACGACGAGGCGCACTCGGCGCTCGTCCAATCGGTACGCCTTGAGGCGAATCAGCGGGGCCTGTTGGGGGTCGAAGCCGCGGGCGCGCTCCGCTGCGAGCAGCGCCTCGGCCGAAGGGGGATCGGACCCGGTGCCGACCTCGAGCGGAATCTCAGCCCAGCGGTGGACCACCTGCAGGGGCTGTTCGAAGCCGTGCAGGTGGAGCGACGTGCGCAGCACCGGATGGCTGCCCGCGAGCCAGCCGAGGGCGCGCCGGAGGGCTGCCGCGTCGAAGGGCATCGCGAGGTCGAAGCAGAGGACATCGACGTAGTGCCCGGCCGCGGGGTCGCGAGCGTTCTCGAACAGCATTCCCTCCTGGAGGGCGAGCAGCGGAAAGGCGTCCTCGGCATCCGCCGGCAGCCGGGCCCGATCGACGTCCGAGAGACCTGCGAAGCGCTCCTGCGCGACCGGCCTCTCCGCGGCCGCCACCGGCGACTCTTGGCGGGCCACCGCCGCCAGCTCCCGCACCGTCGGGTGGTTGAAGACCTCCTGAACCGAAAATTCGAGGCCGCGCGCCGCCGCCGCGGCGCGCACCCGCACGGTCAAGATCGAGTCGCCGCCGAGGCGGAAGAAGTTGTCCTCGGCACCGACCTCCTCGACGCCGAGGACCTCGCCCCAGATGGCGGCGAGAGCGCGCTCAGCCTCGCTCTCCGGCTCGACATAGAGCGGCCGCGCCGGCTCCGGCTCGCGCTCCGCCAGCGCGGCGCGGTCGAGCTTGCCGTTGGGCAGCCGCGGCAGGGCGGCGGCGACCGTGATCACCGACGGCACCAGCGCCTCCGGCAAGCGCGCGACGAGCCAGCTTCGTAGCTCCTCGACCAGCCCGCTCGGGACTTCGGCGGACTCCACCCAGGCGACGAGGCGCAGCTCCTCCGCGGCACCGGCGGTGACCACCGCTGCAGCCCGCACCTTCGGGTGCTCGCCCAGCAGCCGTTCGATCTCCGCCGGTTCGATCCGATGCCCGCGCACCTTCACCTGGCGGTCGCTGCGGCCGAGGAACACCAGCGCACCATCACCGCGCCGCCAGGCGCGGTCGCCACTGCGGTAGAGGCGAGCGCCGGAGGCTCCAGACCAGGGATCGGGCACGAAGCGCGCCGCCGTCTCTGCCGGCCGTCCGATGTAGCCGCGCGCCACGCCGGCACCGCCGATCAGCAGCTCGCCGGGCGCTCCGGCCGGGAGAGGGCCGCCGAAGTTTCGGTCGCGCAAGTGCAGGTGGGCGTGGGGGGCGGCCCACCCGATCGGCACGGCTGCTCCCGGCGCCTCGCTGCGGAGCTCGGCGACACTCGCCCACACCGTGCCCTCGGTCGGACCGTACTCGTTGTGCAGCTCGGCCTCCGGCGTCACCCGGCGGTGGAGCTCGACCAGGGAAGCCGGGCACGCCTCTCCCGCAACGATCACGCAGCGGAGCTCGGGGAACCGGTCTGCAGCCGCCTTCTCTTCGAGCAGCAGCCACCACAGGGAGGGTAGGGCCAGCAGATGGGTCACGCCCCAGCCTTCGGCGGTAGCCAGCAGACCCCGCAGGTCCCACTGGAAGCCGCCCGGTGCCAGCGCCAGCGCGCCGCCGTCGGCGAGGGCCCAGAAGAGCCCCGCAACGCTGCTGTCGAAGGAAAACGAGGACAGCAGAAGGTAAACGCCGACGGGCTCGCGGTAGTGGACGCCGCGGGCGGCGGTCGAGGCGGCGAGAGCGCCCCGTGAAACCACCACCCCTTTGGGCCTGCCGGTCGAGCCCGAGGTGAACAGCACATAGGCGGCGACCGCGGGCGACACCGGCCGCGGGATCAGCGACGGCGTCCCGCCATCGAGGGTGTCCGGTCGGAGCACCGTGCCGCCGCCCTCGGCGAACTCCTCGGTGAGAGTTTCCGCCTCTCCCTCGGGCTCGCCGGTCACCAGGATGCGGGCACCGGCGTCCGCGATGGCGCCGAGGAGCCGCGGCCGCGGGTAGCCGGGATCGAGCGGCAGGTACGCGGCGCCGGAGGCCATCGTGCCGAGCACCGCCGCGACGAAACGGCGGTCCCGCGGCAGGTGGATGGCGACCACGTCGTCGGCGCCGATTCCCAGCGCCGTGAGGCGGTCGGCGAGGCGCGCCGCGTCGGCAGCGATCTCGCCGTAGGACGCGGCGCCGGAGGCGTCGAGGACGGCGGTCGCTTCGGGCTGCTCCGCGGCCCGTCGAGCGATGACCTCGACCACATCGGGGGCCTCGCCGCTCAGGGTCGCGGGCCCTGCGGACGCCGGCACGGGGGCGGAAGATCGAACCGCGTCGGACGGAATCGCCAACGGCAGCGAAGCGAGCGGCGCAGCGAGATTCTCGGCGGCCGATTCGATCAGTGCGACCAACGCTGCCAGCCACTCTTCGGCCACGGCGGAGTCGATGCGCGAGGCGTCGCGACCGAGAATCAGCGTCGTCGCGCCGGCCTCGCCCCCCTCTTCCCCCACGGCGAAGTGGTCGAGCGCCAGACGGAGAAGGAAGGGCTCGCTCATCGCGTGGCGACCCACCACCCGGAACGGTTCGTCGAGCACGACCGGCGGAGCCAACTCGAAGAGCAGCTCGGGGGCCGGAATCTCGTCGGGAGCCAGGGCCTCCTGCCAGCCCATCGCCTCTTCCAGCGCTTCGGCCACGCGACGAGCCGCCTCGACCAGCGGACGTCGCGGGTCGGGCTCCAAGACCAGCGGCAAGTAGCGGGCGAACGGACCTTGGGCGGAACGCAGCTCGTCGAGGCGGCGACCGTCGGCGAGAGCCCCGACGGTGACCCGCGGACGATCGGCGAGGCGGGCGAGTAGCCAAGCCCAGGCGACCAGCCAGACCGTGGAAGGATCGCAGCCGGCATCGGCGGCGATCGCCTCCACCGCCGACCGTGTGCCCGCCGAGACCGACCGACGGAGCTCCTGCGGCCGAAACGGACCGTCGCCCGCGGTCGCCAGAGGTACGGCTTCATCGACCCCAGCACCTGCACTCTCGCGGTTCCGCCGGCGGTGCCAGAAGTCGCGCCCTTCGGCCGCTGCATCACCTTCCAGCAGAGAGAGCTGCCACTCGGCCGCGTCCGGGTACTGCAGGGCGGGCTCCGGCGCCTCGGAGCCATTGGCTTCGGAGGCGATCTCGGCGGCCAAGGCGGCCACCGAGGCGGCGTCTCCGGCAGCGCTCGCCAGCGAGAGCAAAACCGCCGACTCGCCGCCGGGGAGGCGCAGCAGGAGGGCGCCGAAGGGGGAAGCGCCGAGGTCGGAACCGAGCGGCGCACCGGCCGCCAACCGGTGTGCGGTCTCGCGCCAGGCCCGCTCTCCGAGATGAGAGAGATCGACCACCGCAGGCGGGGCTCCCGCCTGCGGCGCAATCCGCTGCACCGGTACGGAGTGCCCGGGCGGCTGCTCCAGCCGGGTGCGCAGCACTTCGTGCCGAGCGGTCGCCGCCACCACCGCCCGCCGCAGCGCCGCCTCGATTCCGGATGGCAATCCGGGCGCGGCGGAGAAGGCGAGGTGAGCACCGAAGGGCCGAGCCGACGAACCGCCGTGGCGGCGCAACGTCCAGGCACGGCGCTGCTGCGGCGACGCACGAAAAGCCGCTTCGCTCATCCGGCCACCGGCTCCATCATCGCCACCACCACCTGGCGCTCACCGCGGTACGGCCGCCGGCCGTGCGCGAAGCAGAGGTTGTCCAGCATCAGAACGTCGCCCGTTTGCCAAGGGAAAGCGATGGTTTCCTGCTCGTAGGCTTGTCGAATCGCCGCCGTCACCTCGGGCTCGATCGGCGAGCCGTCGCCGTAGTAGGTGGCGTAGGGAAGCCCCTCCTCGCCCAGGTCGGCGAGCAGGGTCCGCCGCATCTCGGAATCGAGCGACGAGGTATGAAAGAAGAGGGCGTGGTTGAACCAGATCTCTTCGTCGGTCACCGGATGGCGGCGTATCGCCGGTCGATGTTGTCGAGTCCGGAGGCGATCGCCCGCTTTCCACTCGAGCTCGATCGCGTTGCCGCGGCAGTAGTCCTCGACCTCCTCGCGGCTTTCCGTCTGGAAAACCTCCTGCCACGGCAGGCCGAAGCCGTCGTTGTAGTTGCGGACGTAGAGAACGCCCAGACGCCGAAAGCGCTCACGCACCGTCTCGGGCAAGCGGGCGAGCACCCGACGGACATCGGCAATCGGCGTCTCGCCGCCTTCGTCTGCGACGATCAGCGATCCGAAGTAGATCTTGAGTGGGAAGCGAACCCAGTAGGTGCCCTCGTTGTGGAGATCGATCGAGCGCGCCGGCGGGTAGACGGTCGAGACGTAGACGCCCCGGCCGAGCTCCGGCCGCGGCGTCGACCGGTCACGGTAGTCGAGCGGATCGCCGTCGGCGGTGGCCCCGGCGAAGCTGCGGAAGGCCTCCAGGCCGTCCACCCGAAAGCCGCGGAAGAGCAGGGCTCGGTGCTCGGCGAACCAGCGATCGACGCTCTCCCGTTCTCCCGCCGCCCAGGCTTCGAGGTCGAGGTCGGCACCAGCGGCGGGGGTGACCACCACCGGTGAACCGCCGGCAAGGGGCTCGCAGGTGACGGCGGCGGAAGGGGAGGCCACGGCGCGCCGACGGACGGCGCCGATGCCAGGCAGGGTGGGAGGTGGAACGGAACGGGGATTGGTCATGACTCGGGCTCCTCTGGAGTGGAATTCGTGATGACGACCGCGCGGCGCGTGGCGAGGCCGGAGCGCAGCGCGCTTTCGAAACCGCGTCGGCGCGCCGCCCGGGTAGAGCGCTCCTCCTCGGAGATCTGGGCGGCGAGTTCGGACAGCGGCCGGGCCGGGTCGGCAGCGATGGCCGACAGCAAGTCGACATAGCCGGCGGCCAACCGGCGGGCGGTGGTCTCGGAGATTCGCGCCGGGTCGTGCTCGACGAAACCGCGCAGCGCGCCGTCGTGCAGGGTCAGGTTGAGGGCGAGGTCGAACTTCGCCGGCGGCGCCACGTCGGTGACCAGCAGCTCTGCCGACAGCCCGGGAATGGCGAGTCGCGGCGGCTCGTCCTGAAGCACGAACCAGACCTCATAGAGCGGCGCCGCGCCGGCGGCACGGTCCGGGCGCAGCGCCGCCACCAGCCGCTCGTAGGGCAGCTCGCGGGCGGCCCAGGCGGCGATCGCGGTGCCTCGCACGCGGTCGACAGCGGCGAGAAAGGTCGGATCGTCGTCCAAGGAGGTGCGCAGAACCAAGGTGTTGGCGAACAGCCCGACCACCTGCTCGAGGACCCGCGCCGGACGCACCGACACCGGCGTGCCGACCCGCAGATCGCGCTCGCCGGTGAGCTGAGCGAGGTAGAGTTTCCAGGCGGCGAGAAAAGCGACGAACGGCGTTGCGCCGCGTTCGGCCGCAGCGGCGAGCACCGGCGAGAGCTGCTCCCGCGAGACCGCCAGCGGCACCACCCCACCGCGCGATCGGGAGGCGCCGGTATCGCCCGATTCGGCAACGCCCGGCGTGGCATCGCTGCCGGCGGGACGATCGACCGGTAAGGCGAGCTTCGGCAGCTCGCCCCCGAGGCGGGCGCGCCAGCTCTCGAGCAGCGGCCCGGCGACGTCCGGCCGGTCGAGCCAGCGCTTTTCCCAGGCCGCGTAGTCGCCGTACTGGAGCGGTAGCGGCTCGAGCGTCGGCCGGCGGCCGGCGGCGAGATCACCGTAGAGGCGCTGCAGATCGGCGAACAAGATCGTCATCGACGTTCCGTCCGTCGCGATGTGATGGACATTGACCAGCAGGTCCCAGCGCCGGTCCCCGTGCCGCAGCAAGAGCACCCGCAGCGGTCCCGCGCCGGCGAGGTCGAAGCGGAATCGCGACTCGGCGCCGGCGAGGCGGCGCGCCTCCCGGTCCGCCGCCGGCGAAGCCAGCGCACCGAGGTCGATCAGCGGCCAGCTTTCCGGGGAAGGCGGCGCCAGCGGCCGGGCCACGGGCTCGCCGTCCTCCTCCGGGAAGCGCGTCCGCAAAACCTCGTGGCGCTCGGCGAGAGCACTCCAGGCAGTGCGCAGGGCGAGCGGGTCGAGGTCGCCCTCGAGCCGAATCGCCGACGAGATGCCGTAGGCGGGGCTTCCCGGATCGAGCCGGTCGACGAACCAGAGCGCCCGCTGACCGGCGGACAGCCGGCGGCGGTCGGTGGCGGGAGCGAGCGGCGGTGGCGATGGGCGGAGCGGCTGTCGCAGCCGTTCGGTGAGCCGGATCGCTTGCGCTCGCAGCGTCGGCGCTTCGAACAGGTCCGACAGGGGCATTTCGACCCCGAAGGCCTCGCGCACCCGCGGGATCAGTCGCGCCGCCAGCAGCGAGTGCCCCCCGAGGGCGAAGAAGTCGTCGTCGGGTCCTGGCTCCTCGCCGCCCAGCACCTGCTGCCAGAGGACCGCCAGGGTCTCCTCCTCGACCGATCGCTCCCCGCCGCGGCCTGTCGTGGAGGCGAGCGGTGCGGGCGACGGCAGCTGGCGCAGATCGACCTTGCCGGAGGTCGTCGTCTCGAAGCGGTCGACGGCGGCCCAGAGGGAAGGGCGCAGCGGTTTCGGCAATCGCTCCGCCGCGGCGGCGACCACCTCCTCGATCGGCCGCGCGCTCGCCACCCAGGCAGCGAGCGCCGGACCGGCGGCTGTCTGCCGCGCCATGACCACCGCCGCACGCACCCCCGGGCAGGCCGCCAGCACCGCCTCGACCTCGCCGGGCTCGATGCGGAACCCGCGCAGCTTGATCTGACGATCGAGCCTGCCGAGCACTTCGAGCTGCCCGTTCGAAGCGAAGCGCGCCCGATCGCCGCTGCGGTAGAGGCGGGCGCCGGGTTGCCCGCAGAAGGGGTCGGGACGAAAGGCGTCGGCGGTGGCGCCGGGCGCGTCGAGGTAGCCACGGGCCAGGGTGCCGCCGCCGATCGCCAGCTCGCCCGCCGCACCCACCAAGGCCGGCTCGCCACGGCGATCGAGGACGTAGACCCGGACACCGGGCATCGGCCGACCGATCGAGACTCGGCCGGGCGCAGAGGAGTCGCCCGAGAGATCGGCGGAGGTGACCGAGATCGTGGTCTCCGTCGGGCCGTAGACATTGATCAGCCGAACTTCCGGCGGCACCACCTCGCGCCAGCGTTCGAGCGCCTCGCCGAGGGCCG
>JBCCEF010000015.1 GCA_039030395.1 Acidobacteriota bacterium | reverse complement strand
GTGCCTGTCCGCCCAGAAGAAATGGAGAGCCCTCAACGGAGCACAGCTCGTAGCCGAAGTCGTCCGAGGAACCCGATTCCAAGACGGAATCAAACAAGCCGCCTGAATCTGAACCCATACACAACTTTTGACAATTGCTCAACCATGGGGTCGGGTCAGGACTCCTTTCCAACACACTGTGAGGTGTCCACCAAAGCGGGTCAACTCCAGGATCCTGGGGTCGTTCGGTGGCAGGCAAGCGCAACGCTTGCTTATTCTACGCTCAGGAACACTTCAGGCGCTGTCCAGTTGAGCGGCGTCAGGCCAAGTCGGCGCGTCCGACTGTCACGAGGAACAGCAAGCCTGGCCGTCACTCTGTAGACCCCCTTCGGCAGCAGGTCGGCGATTTGGCCATCCGGTGCTTCCAATGCGAACGTTCCTTCGTCACCTGTGTCAATAGCGACTGAGACCTGCTGGCCTGCACTAAAGGATTGAACTCCGTTCTCGTGGGGCCATTTAGGCATTGCCCCCCTGGATATGAGTTCGTAAGACTCAGTCTCCGACTCGATCTTCACCGAGAGCCAAGAGCCAGCTAGCGGAGACAACCCCCATCGTTCCGGTAAGTAGATCTTTACCGGCTCATGAAAGGACAGGGTGAGCACACCTGTGAACTTGCCCTCTCGCGCCTCCGCTGAAAGCGTGGCGCCTCCAATGTCACCGGCCGCATCGGAGACAGCCGCACGGCGCAAGTACTGATCTAGGTGATCGGTCCAAAGTTGGCACCTCTCAGCCATCCATCGCAGTCCCTCAGCCGGGGAGTGCTGCTCACTTACCCCATCGCCATTCGAGTCGAAGTAGACCGCCTCATAGGTTCCTGGTGGTCCGTAGAGGCTTTCTTGCGGTTCGTAGACAATCTTGGTGTCGAACTCCCCGTCGCACTTTGAAGAGGCGAAGGCGTAATCGAAGCGATCGTCTGGGGAAATATCACGCGTCCAATCCTCAAAATGACCCTCCAAGTCAAAAACGCCGTCTTGGTCGATATCTATCAGTACCTTACGAACAGCACCCCAACGCCAATGGACCTTTGCCGAGTCTGTTGGAGTGCGTATGGTTTCGACCATGAACACTCTCGCTTCTCTGCAGACCCACCAGGTTCCCATAACCGCTATGACGATAGCGGCCCAGCCGCTCAGTACGCGCAAGGCTCTTCTACTAGCCACAGTAGTTGGCTCCCCTCCCACCTCCTACGGTCCCCCGAGCACAGTCAACAGCATTTCCGGTTGCACTACCATGAGAGTCCTGACCCAGAATCTCTTCTTCCTCATTTAAGAGGTCCGAGAGCATCTCTGCATCCGCCTCAGAGAAGGACAAGAAGCCGCTACTGAGGGCCTCTGGACTTGGCGGTCTCTGCATCAACGTTCCTGGTTTGGCATCAAAATGGTCTCGAAAGATGTGGAGTCCAGCTTGGTGCCCTACCTCGTGAGCCGCCACATTCACTAAGAAGAAAAGACGGGCTTCTGGCGAGGTTGGTGCCATGCCGACAGATACACGGCTTTTTCGACCCGCCATGGTCGCAGTGTGACCCAAAACTTGTCTTCCTTGGTGGATGACTTCGCTTTGAAATTTGACCGGCGCCCGTAGGCTCTTACCCTTGAATCTATGAGACGTTGCCTGAAAGCGGATCTTGACATCCTGGACCCCTGCCCTTCTGAAAGCCCGCATCGTTTCAACGGCTATGCGGGCCTGCATCTTCAAGCCGATGTCCGAGCCTTTGAAGTCAAAAGCAATGGTCAGATCTCTACCATCAGGGTCAAGAAACTTGATCGGGTTATTGGCTACATACGTATAGCGGTTCCAGGTCTGCGGCATCTTCTGGCGCGCCGATTTTTGTGAGGGATCCACACTCAGAAACCTCCCCGTCATGGGGTTGCAGTACCGAGCATGCATGTAGTCGAGGTCATCCAGCTGCCCCGGCCCGTGCTGATCCCTTTCATGGCCGGTAAAGCGCATGCGCTCATCGGAGGGCTGCTCCCAGCCGACCTGTTCTCCGAAGGGGTAGTAGGCGGCACCGTCGGCGCGTCGTCCGTGTTGGTTGGTGATGAGGCGTGGGGTGCCCAAGTGGTCGAGGTGGTAGTACCTGGGTCCGTCGGTGGGGCTCCAGGAGGCGAGGAGTTGGCCGTCGCGGTAGGCGTGGTCCTTCTCGTGGCTCCAGGTGCCGGCCGAGGCGCCGACGTTGGTCCAGGTGCGTAGGACCTTGCCGTCGAGATCGCGGAGGGTCCAGGTTTCCTCGGCCGGCGAGACGGCGGCGTTGAAGGTGTAGAGGCGCTCGTCGTCGGCGGTGTAGACGTAGAACTCGTCCTGGCTGCCGTTGTTGCGGCGGGAGGCTTTCATCTTCGACAGCGGATCCCAGGTGTAGACAAAGCCCAGGCCGCCGGCGCCGTAGGTGAGCTGATTGCCGTCGGCGTCGTAGGCCTCGCTCGCGAGGCGGTTGGTTTTCGGGTCGATGGCGTAGGTGCGCGTTGCGGGTCCGAGATTCTCGTCGGTGAGGATGGTGCCCAGGTTGCCAAACCGGTCGAAGGTGTAGTGCTGGTAGGCGCCGGTGCCGAGGGTACCGCGGACCACCCGCGAGACTCCGTCGTACTGATATTTCTCCGGTCCGAGGGTCTTGATGTTGCCGGCGCCGTCGTACTGGTAGAGGAGGTTGTGGGTCACGGCCCCCGCGGCCAGGTACAGCTCCGGCTCGACGATGGCGCCCTGCAGGGTCAGGCCGATCGAGCCCGGCCGGCGCATGCCGTGGGGGTCGCGGTCCTGGAAGTAGGCCACCTGGTTGGGGTACTCGATCTCTGCGAGCATGCCGTTGTCATGATACGAGATCGCGGTGGCGTAGCCCGGCACGGCGGTCAGCCGTCCGCGGGTGAAGGTGTGGCCTACGGTGCGTGAGGTCGAGGAGCCGGCGCAGGGCTGGAACGTGCACTGCGGATAGCCGACGAGGGTGGGTAAGCCGAGGTCGTTCCAGGTCCAGGACTGGGTGAAGCTCTGCGATCCGGAAGCCGCCGTGGTGCGTCTGGAGACCCGGCCGGCCTGGCCGCCGTAGGTGTAGGTTTCGGTGACCGAGACGTCCACTTCTCCGGCCTGGGGATTCCAGGGCGGGACGTGGTAGTTGTGGCGAATGGCCTGGAGCACCTTGCCCTTGGAGCGGTTGTGGTTCGACTGCTCGGCGCCGTAGACGAATTCCTTCACCGGCCGCCGGAGGCCGCCGCGCTCGCGGATTGCGGTCAACCGGCCGGTCAGGTCGTAGGTGAAGGCGAGGTCGAAGAGGCCGTTCTGGGCGCCCACATACTGGCGGTGGGCGTTGCCCATGGCGTCGTACCCCTCATAGCGCCGGGTCCCCTCGCCGGCGACGCCCAGCTCTGGGTGCTTTTCCGAGAGCAGGAAGCCCCGGCCGTCGTAGGCGAAGGCGCGCTCCTGCCGCTGCCCGTTGCCGATGGGCGTCGAGACGCCCGTGAGGCGGTCTGCGACGTCGTAGGCGTAGCTCGTCGTGACCACCGCTCCGGCGGCGCCGGAGGGCTCCTGGACCTCCGTCAGTCGGCCGTAGCGGTCGTAGATCTCGGTGGTGGTCTGTGAGGTTTCCCCGCCGGTCGCTCCGGTGGCGACTTTCACGGTGCGGGCGATGGAGCGCACGCCGCCGTAGGCCAGGGTGACGGGCTTGCCGTCCGGCAGGGTGAGGCGCTTCGGCCGGCCGAAGGGATCGTAGTGCGAGTACAGCGTCGCGGGATCGGGATCTCCGAATACCTTCCCTCATAGGTATCGCTGAGGGTTTGCCGAACGTTGGCGGAATCCCTGCCGAACGTTTCCGGAACCTCCCTCCTAAGTGCCGCTCGCCTGACATGCGACTGCCAGGAGCAAGCAATGTTTTCGCCGGGCGAAAACCCCCTGGACCTCCGGTGGAAACGGTCGGTTTTTCGCGACCCCTGACGGGGCGCTCAAAGCCGCTCTGCCACAATCTCTCCATGGCTCGCCCCTGCTCGCCGAATCCCCGCTCCCGCAAGAGGACCGTCGCCTATACCGCCCAAGAGAAAGCGAAGGTGCGGGCGGCCGCCGAGCGGCACGGGCTGCCGCCCTCCGTCTACGCCCGGAACCAGGCCCTTCGCCCGGTCGTCTCGCGGCGTGTCCCCGTCGAGGTCGTCGACGAGCTGGTCGAGGTCGGCAAGCGCCTCAACCACTGCGCCCGGCTGGCGAACACGGAAGGAAGCATCCATCTCTACAGCGAAGACGAGCTGCGCGAGGTCCTGGCCGCCCTCGGCGAGGTCCTGCCGCGGATCTGTTCACAGTAGGGCGCGGGAGAGATCGGATGGCCCGCCCTCGCCACCCGAACCCCCGCGATGAGTGCATCCCTCTGCGTCTGACCGTAGGGGAAGCCGAGCGCCTGGCCGAGGCCGCCCAACTCCACATGCTGCCGGTGTCTGTCTATGCCCGCCGGCGCGCCCTCTCCCTGCCCGTGGCGCAGCGCGTGTCCAGCCGCGCCGTCGTTGAGCTGGGCCGCGTCGGCACCAATCTGCAGCAGCTTCTCCGCGTCGCTCGCAGGGACCAGAACACCCACCTCGAAGACGAGCTGCGCGAGGTCCTGGCCGAGGTCACCACGGCCGTCGAACGCCTCTTGGAGGGGGGAACGCTAGGGAGGAGGATCTGGGAGGCTGTTTTAGGGGGCAGCGATCACCCGCAGCAGGCGTAGGGCGTGCCCGGTCCCGTCCGCGATTGGGGCCATCTGGCCGGGCTGGAGGAGGTCCGGAAACGGAACCTCGATCACGCCGTCGGCGGCCTAACGCTGGACCCCGAAGGCCACCCGGGGCGGTGTCCGCGTCACCACCGTGGGGGCGACCCGGTAGGCCAGCCGTGAGACCTCAGTGGGAACCAGCGGCACGTACCGGCCGGAAACCGTCACCACCTCCTCCAGGACCGCGCCGGACGGCGACTGCAGCGCAAACCCCACCAGAGGGCCAGGCGCACCCCTCTCAGGCCCTGGAGAGCCCTCCAGGGGAACCCAGGGCGGGAAGTGTGTGTGCATCCGCTAGAAGCGTCGTTTCAGAAAAAAGAGCCTTGGAGGCGGGTACCTGAGAGGCGGCTCTATACCGCCTCCAGGGGTGGAAGGTGCCGCACCCCCTGGGAGGGCGGCACAGATAGGACGTTTACTCTGGATCCCCGATCTACGGTTTGGGGTCCCGGACATCGAAGACGATCACATCGTCCTCATCTATTGGAGGTGGATCGTCCATCGCTTCGAAATCGACCACAGCGCTCAAGGTGAAATCGAGGATGGAGTCCGGCTCCTCACCTTCGGTCACACTGAGATGCCTCGCGATGTCATGATTCATAAAATAGACGGGCACATAGCCCCACCAACCTTCATCTACCAGACTCCTCAACTTACTGTCCGACACCAAGACCGTTCCCGGTGGAAGAACGTTGTCAGCGTTGTACCTTGATGCCGCTATGGGAATAGCGTCTGTCGCTTGATAGAAGTATCGATAGGGGCCTGGAGACTGCCACCACCCGACACTGAATCCAGCCCCGAAGCCAATCACCAGCCCTACGGCGAGCAGCACAAACTTTGCGCCCTTAGAAGTTGCCATTGAATCTCCTGAGAGGATCCGAGCGAGACTCCCAGTCTTCTTCGATGCGGTGCAGTTGTTCTAGGAGAGAGCGTGGATCGTATTCTGAGCCGATGGCGTCCAGCTCGGGGAACTCGGTTCCAGCCGCCTCTTCGGCGACCTCCAAAGCGTCTATGCATATGGTTGTACAGTTGTTCTCTTTGAGGTGGTAGTCAGCGTTTAGCCGATACTCCTCATCGACGTGTTCGAGACGACCTCCAGATCGGCCGGTGTGAGCCCCCACAGCTCGACCAGTTCGTCGGGTGTCCACTTCTGCTTCATATTGACCTCCTTCGATGAGAATGGAGGCCAATCGTAGCCACGGAAGCGGATCGTCTCAGAAAACGTGTGTCAGATGGCCCGAAACTACGTCTTCCGGGTCACTGGCCCGCTTCCAGAGCGAACTTTCCTTCGCCATTTGTATCATATGGTGACTGAGATCTGCTGGCCCGCGCCAAAGGACTGAGATCTGCTGGCCCGCGCCAAAGGATTGAACCCCGTCCTCATGCGGCCATTTAGGCATGGCCCCCCTGGGTATGAGTTCGTAGGACCTGGTCTCCGACTCGATCTTGACTAAGAGCCAGGAGCCAGCCAGCGGAGACAGGCCCCATCGCTCCGGCAAGTAGAATTTTGCCGGCTCATGAAAGGACAGGGTGAGCACACCTGTGAACTTGCCCTCTGGCGCCTCCGCTGAGAGCGTGGCGCCTCCAACATCGCCGGAACCTACGACCAGCTCCCCGGGAGAAGGATCAATCGCAGCGCTACGGCTGGAAGCCCTGGCGAGTTGCACATATTCATCTACCGCTCCCTTGCTGAGGTGACGGTCTAGCGTGAATAAGTCACCGTTCAACAGCAGACCACTTCCTCCCTCACGAACAACGCGAGCTGAGATCTCGGTAGGAGGTTTCGGGGGAGCATTAGGTGGCAGGGAGCGGTAGACTTCGCGAAAAGTCACATCCAAGTTGCCCCTCGCAGTCAATTTCCATCGCCCTAGATACACAACCTGACCATCCCCGCGGCTGATCGCTTGCTTGTCCTTCACCTCCAAAATCTGGCAAGCCAGGATTGCAAGCTCACCATTCGGGTCGAATGAGAGTAGGCGCGCGTAGGCTGATCGGTAGTTCTCATCCAGTTCACTCGGTCCTGGAATCGACTCAGAGTCCCAATGTACCCAGAGTTTCTCTGTGAACGATTCAGGGGCTTCCTGTTTGGCGGTTAGGCAGCCGCCGGCCGCGAAGAGTAGAAGCAGGCTTATCCGCAAGTGGTTCATTCTAGGGCGCCTCGGTGGCAGTGCCGATTGCTACAGGTACACGTTTTCCTAGCGACTGTAGGTGTGGAAGGTGCCGCACCCCCTGGGAGGGCGGCCCAGATGAGGTTTTTTCGCAGGGCTACTCCGGTGCCTGGGGCAGCTCCAGTTCCAGGTGGCCACTGGCTGAGATTTCGGACGCCGGCGCCGGCGCCGAGTAAGGTTTGAGGTCACCCGTCGCATCGAATTCGATGGACAGCGCCTCACTCTGGATCTGGAAGGAGGACCACCCGTGGCCGTGTCTCCAATAGCTTGAAAGGAAGTACCCGGCTTCTTCCTCGACTGGAGGAAGTCTCCAGCCTCGGACGCACTGCCACACCGCGTCATCGTCCACAAATTTTGAGCGCACCTTCTCGACGGCCAAAGGCACCCCCTGGCTATCCACGCGGACTCGATAGACGAGGTGAAAACTGGCGTTCATCGTCTTTTCCTGAGGCGACAGTTCGAAGGCGCAGTAGGTCAACCGCCAGCTCGCCTTGCTCTCTTCTGCATCAGTCATGCTCGAAACGCCGAGAGCGACCGCGACAAAGAGAGCGAACCGCTCCGCTGTACGCTTCATCATTGCTCTTTGACGCTGACCTGCACATCCCTCCACCTGCCGTTGTGACGAACAACTTCGCTATCGCCAGGATCGATCCAGAGCGATCGGCGGGATGTCCATTGCATTTGAATGTCAGATCGACCGTCTATAGCCACCACGATCTCGACGTCTTCCGTATCGAAATCTTTGTTCGATTCGCGCAGGCTAATGAGTGAGCTGTAGTCTGTTGTGGCGCCGCAGTCGCGCTCGAAGAAGGTCGCCGAATACTGGCCGTCAGGGGACTTCGACTCCGCGATGACGGTGTTTGAACAGCCGCCGGTAATGGAAGGTTGACAGGCCAGGAACATCAGTGCAGCCAAGAGAAGTTTGTACATCGATTCCCTTTCTTTTTCTTCTAAGGCCCAGCGAGACGCCATCCCTGTCGGCGTGCATACTCGTAGCCCAAACGAATCCAATGGTAGTCCTTCGGATCGTCACCAAAGAATCCCGAGCCCCCGAAAGGATTGACGCGCAGTCCTGGCTCGCCCCAATCTTGCAGTGAGGTTCCGGCAGCTTGCTGCGCCCTGCCGGCCTCCCTGAGAAGGAGCCGTTCCGGGAGACCGAGTGCCCTTCCTGTGGCTCCATAGTTGAAGTTTCCGAAGTCTTCGTACTGACGCCCTTGCTGCTTGTAGTCCCAAGGACCCTTGTTGCGCACTTGATCGCGAAACCAGAATACGTTGAGGCGATGAAGTGCAGCTTGCTCCATATTCTCAAAAACATCTACCCCAGGCGGCACAAAGATAGCCGTTTCACCCGGTGGGATCGGGCCCACGAAATCACCGGGGCCGTTTTCTCTGGGCGGCGGGGGGTGAGCCCTGCCAGCGAACGCCTAGCGGAAACGGACAAGCGCTAGACTTTGGAGTCCTCCGAACTAGACGCTGGCGTCTAGTCGACCCGTCGCGAAAAGGGACCCCTCGGGGCACTCTTCCTGATGTGAAGGACCGGGCGGCCCGGCGCTCGGCATGCAGCCGGATGCGGTGGCCACCCGCTGAAAGGAGTCCACCATGCATCGTGTCTGTTTCGGTCATCGAATGGTAATCGCCGCTGTGCTGGCCCTGGCGCTGGCCTGGTGTTCTGCTGGCATCTCCCTCGCCGAGCCGGTGCGCGAAGCCGAGACCCCCGCCGCTTCCTGGAGCCTCGAAACTCTTTGGGACAACGTGCGTGCCTTGTGGTGCGAAGGTAGCTGCTCCACTGACCCCAACGGCGCCACGGCGCCGGCGTCGCCTAGTTCGGACGACGACGCCGGGGCCGGTGCCTCCATCGACCCCAACGGCTAGAGGCGACGGCCGCCGGCGTTTTCTACTTATCGAAACAGCGTCGGCGGCCGCTCCATGTCTCGCAATCCAGTGTATGCTACAAAAGCGCAATAAAACACTCTCTTGTTAGTAGAATTGTGCCTGTGATGAGACATCTGACCCCGCAACAACTCGACGACCTCCTCGATCCTCGAACCATCAAGGGGCAGGTCAAGGGACTCTTGGTCCACCTTCGGGAGGTTTGCCCGCAATGCGCTCACGGCTATCGCGCCTGGGCGGCGCATCGCGAGGCCCTCGGGCTGAGCCTGGAACCCGGCCTGGGCGTTCTCCTGGCGCTGTCTGGGGTCCCGGCTGCGGGAGCCCTTGAGGAACCCGACTCTGGGAGCGTGCCCTCCCGGGTGGACGACCACCTCACGCCGGAGCTGCTGGATCGGCTCGCCGGCGTCCAAAGCACCGGCACCACCCTGCCGCGGCTCGTGACGCACCTGATGAAGCACTGCGCCACCTGCGAAATGGTCTATGACGCTTGGAACGACAAGCGCATCGCGGAGCCCGCGGCGAGCTACCGGGAAGCCGTCGAGCGCGCTGTCGCCGCGGCCGATGCAATGACCGACCGGGTGAAAGCCCAGGAAGCCGCCGCCGCGGACCGGCTCCGGGTGCTGCTCGCCCTGCCACCCCGCCGCCGCCTGGCGGCCGTGCGCGACGTGCGCTCCGGCTTCGCCGGGCCGGCCCTGGCGGATCTCTTGATCGCCAAGAGCCGCGAGTGCCTGCCGGGCCAGCCGCAGGAGTCGTTCGACTTCGCCTGCCTGGCCGCCGCGGCGCTTCGCCACGCGGAGCCCTCGTCTCATGCGGTCGACCTCTATGCCCTGGCCAACGCCCGGATTGCCAACGCCATCCGCGTCCAGGGACGGCTCCCGGAAGCGGCGGAGATCTTTTCCCCCTCCCGCTACCTGCTCGATCTCGGCGGCTCCGGCGACCCACTCCTCGCCGCCGAGCTGGACGAACTCGAAGGTTCTCTGTTCCGCGATCAGAGACGCTTCGAAGAAGCCGAGGAGAGGTTTCGCTGTGCAGAGCGGGCCTACCAGAAAGAGCAGAGCCGTGAGGCGGCTGCCCGCGTTCTCGTGACGCTGGAAAGCGTCTACCGCGAGCTGGGCGAATTTGACCGTGCGATTCGTTCGTGTACTAGCGCGCTCCATCTCCTTGAGGACGAAGAGGCGCCCCACCTCGCGTTCTATGCCCGCCACAACCTCGCCCATGCTTTGTGCGCTGGGGGCCGATACTCGGAAGCGCAGGATCTCCTCGCCGAGAATCGAGACCTGGCGCAGCGATACGGAGATGCGCTCACCCAACTGCGCATCACCTGGGCCGAGGGAAAAGTCGCCCGCGGCCTCGGCGACCTGGAGACGGCGGAGGCTTTGTTCTCAACCGCACAGCAGGGTTTCCGTAGGCGCGAAGTCCCTTATGACACGGCTCTGGTTACGCTGGAGCTCGCCGACCTCTACCTCCAACAAGGGCGCACCCGCGAGGTGCGTCCGCTGGCGGCCGAGCTGGTCCAGGTCTTCGAGGAACAGCAGGTAAATCGCGAGGCGATGGCGGCCTTGCTCCTGTTCCGCGATGCGGTGGAGCTGGAGCGCGTCAGTACGGTCCTGGTGCGCCAGATGGCTACTTACCTGCGTCGCGTCCAGCGGGATCCTTCTTACGCATTCCAGGATGCCTCCTGAGGGCTACTTCTTGCGACGGCTCCTCGGGTCGCGAGGAGCGGATCAGCTTGCGCAGCACCACCGCCGTTGTCCGCAGCGCTTCGACCTCTGCGGCCGGCAGCTCCGCCGACAGCCGCAGCGGCTCGTTCTCCCCCGGCTCCCCGCGTACCACCCGGAGGGCGTGGCCCAGCAAGATCAACGAAGCCTCCATGCCTTCGAGCAACCGGCCGAGGGTAGCGAGCTGCGGCATGGCTTCGCCGCGCTCGTACCGGCTCACCATCGCGGCGTCGATTCCCGCCGACCGGGCGACCTCGCCCTGCGTTAGCCCTTGACAACGACGCAGCCAGCGCAGCGCCGCCGGCAACCCTTCGAAGGCCGACCGGCGGTCCTCTCCTATCCCGTCCTTGACGCTCACGCTCCGCCCTCAGTCACGCAAAGTCTCGACCGCCGTCGCGAAACGCTCCACCGCCTCTCGCTTCTTGCCATCCAGATCACGTTCCCACCAGCACCAGAAGGCGCGCTCCAGGATCGCGTAGGCCGTCTCGCCCTCGAGCTGTGAGATCGCCATCAGCCGCTCTTTGGCGGCCGGCGTCAGCCGCATCGTGAACTGCTCCAGCTTCGGGCCGTCACTCTTCTTGCGTGCCGCCATTCTTTGCTCCTTCGTCCGTTTTCAGCGGCCCCTCGGGCGAGTCGTCCAGCCGCATCACCAACTCCTCCGCGTCGCTCGGTTTTCGTCCCCGCCGCCGTAGGCGAACGCTGCCGCCGCATCTGTCACCAATCATAGATTTTAGAATTATAGAATCTATGAGTCAAGAAACTCTTCTGTCTTGTAGTTGGTGGCTGGACCTAGTGGCTTACCCCTGGGGGGGCAGTCAAAATCGAAGGGGCTCTTCGGGGACGCTGCCGCTCCCCTTTCGACTGCTGCGCGAATCTAGGGGGGTTCAGTCGAAATCGAAGGGGCTCTTCGGGGGGGTGTCGTCGGGGTCTTCTTCGGCCCGCTTGAGGGCTTCTTTGAACTTCTCTTCCAGCAGCCGGTCGCGGTCCTTCATCGCCGCTTGTTCGCGCTCGAAGACCTGTTCGGCCCGCTCCTTGCCCTTGTCGATGCCGGCCAGTAGATCGTCGAAGGAGGCGCCGCCGGCGATCGGTTTGGCGGCGGATCGGTGGGAGAGGATCTCTCCGGTGGCGGCGTCGATCACCAGGTCACATCCACATTCGGGGCAGGACACGGAGAGTTTTTTCGTTTCGCCCATGGGCACTATTCTAGAGGTGAGCGGGTCTAATCCGTCAGCAGACGGGTCCGATTGCGGTGGATTTGCCGCCGCCGAGACCGGTTTCGGCGCCGATTTGGAGGCCGTTCAGTAGACTAGGGCTTCCTTGACACTCGTCGGAGGCCTGGGTTAGAACTCCGGGGCGTCCGATCACGAACTCGAGAGACTGGGGTGTATCGAGCTATGACTCGCAATTACAAGGCTTTTCTCGCAGTGGGCATCCTCGCACTGGCCGCCGGCGCGTGCGATCCGGATCGGCCGGTGCAGGTGGGCGTCGTCCTGCCGTTGACCGGCCAGTGGGACGTCTACGGTGTTCCCATCAAACAGGGCATCGAATTGGCGGCGACCCATCTGGCGGAAGACTCCGACCGGCGGTTCGACATCGCTCTCGACATCCGCGATTCCGAGAGCAATGCCGAGCGCGCCGCCGAGCTGCTGGAGGCGACCTACGATGAAGGCTCCCTCGTCGCCATCGGCGGCGTCACCTCTGCCGAGGCAGAGGAGATGGTTCCGGTGCTCGATCGGGAAGACCGCATCATGATCTCGCCGTCGGCCACCAGTCCACGGCTGACCGGCATTTCCTCGAACTTCTTCCGGGTCGCGCCGTCGGACTTCCGCGAGGGGGCGAAGATGGGCAACTACGCGGCCCAGGGGCTCGAGCTCGGAACCGTGGTGATCTTGGCGGCGGAATCCCCCTATGCGAACGGCATTCAGGACGTCTTCAAGACCGAATTCGAGCGCTATGGCGGCGAGGTTCTGGGAGTGATCGAGTACCCCACCGGTACGACGGACTTCGAGCCCTTCATCGACCAGGTGCTGGAGCTGGAGCCGAACGGGGTCTACGTGGCGGACTACGCCTTCGAGATCGCCGGCATCATCGATACCCTGCGCGAACGCGACTACGATGGCCGCATTCTGACCACCCATGCCTTCAACGCCGCCGACGTCATCGAGCGTCTCGGCGAGAATGCCGAGGGCGTGCTGTTGACCCAGAGTTTGTTCGATCCGAACAGCGACGATCCCCACGTCAAGAAGTTCGTCGAGGCCTACCGGGAAACCTATGGCGAGGAGCCCAATCTCTTCGCGGCCCAGGCCTATGACGCCTTCGGTGTGATCGGCGTCGCCCTCAAGGAGGCGGACAGCCGCTTGCCGAACGATTTCCGCAAAGGAATTCGAGCCTTCCAGGACTACATCGGGGCGAGCGGCCCGATCCAGTTCGACGAGAAGGGCGACGTGGGCAAGTTCCCGCGGGTCTACGGCGTCGAGGAAGGCGTCATGGTGGACTTCGAGAAGCGCATGGAGGAGAAGAAGAAGGAGCTGATGGAGCGGATGGAAGAACTCAAACGTCGTCAGCGCGAAGCGGCCCGCGCCGCCGCTCAGGGCGGCTGACGGCCCTTCTTTCCCGCCCACCGACCGATCCCGGCCCGCGATTTTCATCGCGGGCCTTTCCTTTGCTTGCCATCGCCTCGAATCCCGAGCCTGCCTTTCTCACCGTCCACCTACTGCGAGTCCGTATGCCACTGAATCTGCTGCGTTATCCGCGGAACCTGCTTCTCGACGTACCGAAAGGACGCCTTCGGCGCAGAACCCACAGATGCCTTGCATCTCCAGCGACCTACGGCCTCTCGCTACGGTCGCCGGTGAGAAATCCAGGCTAGCCCCCTAAATGTTGCGCCCGGCCCTCCAGCTTTTTCGCCATCGCAGCCTCCTCGGCACCCTGACGGTGCGTGATCTCAAGGCCCGCTACCGGGGTTCCCTGCTGGGATTCTTCTGGTCGCTGGTCAACCCGCTCCTGTTGCTGGCGGTCTACAGCTTCGTTTTCGGCTACGTTTTCCGGCGGCCCCTCGGCAGCAGCATCGAGCCCTATGCGCTGTTCCTGGTGACCGGCCTGTTTCCCTGGATCTGGGCCTCCGGTTCCATGCTCGAAGGCACCCTGTCGCTGGCCTCGAACTCCGGTCTGTTGCGCAAGGCGGTCTTTCCGATCGAGATCCTGCCGATGGTCTCGGTGTTCGCTAACCTCGCTCACTTCCTTTTCGCTCTCCCCATTCTGCTGGGCGCCCTGGCCGTCGGGGTGGCGATGGGCTACCCGATCGGTGGCTGGAGCATGCTGCTGGCGCCGCTGGTGATCCTGCTGCAGATTCCGATGGTGGCCGGCCTGGCGCTGGCGTTGGCGTCCCTCAATGTGCACTTCAAGGACGTCCGGGACCTGCTCTCCAATCTGCTGACGCTCCTGTTCTTCCTGGCGCCGATCCTCTATCCCCTGGAAGCGGTGACCATCCGCCCGCTCGCCTGGGTGGTGTGGGCGAACCCCTTTTCGCCCTTCACCCTCGCCTACCAGCAGACCTTGTTCGCCGGCACCGTGCCGGGCTGGAGCCTGTGGTTGCACATGGCGGTGATCAGTTGGCTCTGCTGGGTGGTCGGCGCCTGGATCTTCGATCGTCTGCGCAACACCCTGGTGGAGGCGGTGTGAGCGACGCGATCCGAGTCGAAGGGCTCTCCAAGCTCTATCGCCGGGTGGCCCCCGGCGCCCAGTTCAAGACCCTGAAAAGCGCCCTGTTGGACGGCAGCTTGATCGGCGGGCTGCGGCCGGAGGAAGCCATCGCCGCCCTCGACGAGGTGTCCTTTTCGGTGCCCAAGGGCCAGGCCTTCGGCATCATCGGCGGCAACGGCTCCGGTAAGTCCACCTTACTCAAGATCGTCGCCGGCATCCTCCAGCCGTCCGCCGGCAACGTCGAGGTGAACGGCCGCGTCGCCGCCCTGATCGAGCTGGGCGCCGGTTTCCATCCGGAGATCTCGGGGCGCGAAAACATCTACATCAACGGCGCCGTACTCGGTCTCTCGCGGCGGCAGATCGAGGAGCGTTTCGACGACATCGTCGAGTTCTCCGGCCTGGCGAACTTCATCGAAGAGCCGGTCAAGAACTACTCGTCGGGCATGTATGTGCGGCTGGGGTTCGCCGTCGCCATCCACACGGATCCGGAGATCCTGCTGGTGGACGAAGTGCTGTCCGTTGGCGACGAGGCCTTCTCCCACCGCTGCTTGCGGCGGATCGAAGAGTTCCTGGCGGAGGGCCGCACGCTGCTCTTCGTCAGCCACTCGCTGGACCTGATGGAGCAGCTCTGCGACCGCATCCTGTGGCTCGATGGCGGCCGGCCGCGGGGCACCGGCGAACCGCGCCGGATGATCGATGCCTATCGTCAGTCCGTCGCCGAGGGAGAGGCGGAGGAGCACCGCCGTGAACAGCAGGAGCAGGAAGATGAGGCCTCGGAAGCGTCGGAGGTGGAGGGCACCGAACGGTCGGCCGACAGCCCGCGACGCTGGGGCTCCCGGGAGGCGGAGATCCCACGGGTACGGTTGCGCAACGCGAGCGGCGAGGAGACCCACCTTCTCCGCTCCGGCGAGGCGGCGGCCTTCGAGCTGGAAGTGCACGCGCCCAAGGCCTTGGACGACTTTGCTTTCGGCATCGCCATCTCCACTCCGCGAGGAGTGGAAGTGTGGGGCACTAACACCGATCTCGCCGGCTTCGAGGCGGACCGGCTGGAGGGCGACGGGGTGGTGCGCATCGCCTGCCCGGCGCTCTCCCTGGCGCCCGGCGAATATCTGGTCGACGTTGCCCTCCACACCCGCGACGGCGTGCCCTACGACTACCGCCGCCGGGTGTTGGCGTTCACCGTGACCGCCGGCGAACGCGGCGTCGGGGTGTATTTTCCCGAACACCGTTGGGAGTTTCCGCCTGCCGTTTCCTGGGACAAGGGGCCGGAGTAGCGAGCTACATCGGTGCGATAGCATGCATCTCGGCTCACCCGCCACGACAGCGAGATCAGAAGGAGGTCGGATGGCCAAGCCCGCCGCCGGAGTCAACGTCAAGATCGACGATGAGGAGCTCAAAGGACGCTACTCGAATCTGCTCCGCATCACCCACACGCGCGAAGAGTTCTACCTGGACTTCATCAATCTGGTGCCGCCTCAGGGCATCGTCACCGCTCGGGTGGTGGCGAATCCCGGCCACGTCAAGCGCATTCTGAGTGCCATCCAGAAGAACCTGGAGCTGTACGAAGAGAAGCACGGCCCCATCCGCGAGGCTCCGGCGCCGGACGACGGGAGCGTCAACTGAGTGCCCCGCAGCGCATCTTCCCTGGCCTGCCGCTGGTGTTGCGATGGGTACCGACAGGGCTACGCGAGGTCCGTGGATGATGAGACGTTCGCCCGTCTGGATCGCCGTCGCGCTGCTGGTCGGGGGGAGCCTCTCGCTCCCCGCCAGCTCGTCGGCCAATCCCCGGAAGACCCTCCGCGAGTGGGCCCGGGGCCCGGCACACTGGCTGATGCTGCCGGAGGAGAAGCGCGCCCTGCGGGCGGTGCGAACGGACGAGGAGGCGGCGCAATTTCTGATCGACTTCTGGCAGCGTCGGGATCCCGATCCGTCGGATTCCATCAACCCCGCCCAGGAGCAGTTCTGGGAACGCCTCGAGGCGGCCGACCGGCTCTACGGGCAGGGTAGGAAGCGCGGCAGCATGACCCCCCGTGGGGGTGCTCTGATCCTCTTCGGCGCTGCCTCGGTTCTGCGCTTGAGCCAACATACGGCGCCCTCCTGGTCGCCCCGCTCCCCGGCCCGCTCGCCGACCTTCGACGTCACCCAGGTGACGGTCGAAGAATGGGAATACCCGGCCGATGAACTGCACCCCCGGTTGGCGACTCTCATTCGCCACGAAGGCTACGAGCGCGCGGTGCTCAAGTTCCTGATCGAAGCCGACCGCACCACCTTCATGGAGGGAGAACGGCTGCTCGAACTGGCGGCCCAGGCGGCGGTCGAGAGGTAGCCGTCCCGGCGGGTTGGGGAATCTTCGGGCACTCCGGGGCGTACCCACGGCCTGACGCTTCCGGTGAAGGATTTTGCCGGGGCGTGATAGAAATCCACGGATCCAGCAAGCTGGCAGGGTTGAATGGAAGGTTGGATTTTCCATGAGGCGCCGCCGACGAGCATTCGGCTCGACATTCATTCACCACGGAGAAGAACGTATGCCCCGACCCCAGCGGGTACCGTCCGCAGCCCTTTCCTTTCTCTGCGCCATCTTCGTTGTCGCCGGCTTCTGCCTGGGCGCAGCTTCGGCACAGGGCGCGACCTTGAGGGCTTCGCTGCGGGCCTTCGAAGCGCCGCTGGTGGGCGAGGCGATGCCGTTGGAGGCACCGCTCGCTATCGGCCGCGGTGTGCTGCAACCGTCCTCCGGTGGTTCGGCCCACCTACTGTGGGCGAACGGTCAACCGGCGGGCTTGTGGGTGCGGGGCGGCGCGACCTTCAGCTATCGGGTGGACGATCCGATCAGCCGACCCGTCGCCGAGCGCAACTTCAAGACCGCCTCGTCGGTCAAGCTCACCGCCGGACCGAACGGCGCCACCGCCAGCCAGCGGGTGACCTCGGCGGTGATCTGGGCGCGGGACTTGGCGGCGGCGAAGGCCGCCGAAATCGGCGCCACCGGGCCGCCGGAGGGCGCGGCGGCGCTCTCCTCGGATTGGTTCACCGAACTCCTCGACCGAGCGCTCTTCTCGTCGCCGGGCCTGCGCGCCTTGACCTTCGACCTCATGAAGCTGGACGGCACTCGGGTCGCCCTGCTGGAGGGCGACGAGAAGTGGTTCCTGGACGTTGATCCGGAGGTCTTGCGGGAGGAGACCCTGCTGCGTCTCGACGACCTGAGCGGCAGCGAGGGTGGGCGCGAGTACAAGGGCGACTACATTGCCTACGAGCTGGTCACCCAGCCGATCGGCCGAAACTGGTGGGATCGCCCGGCCGCGGAATGCGTCACCACCCATACGGCCTTCACCGTGAACAACCCGCGGGATCAGTATGTCGAAATTACCGCGCGCTCCACCGTGCGCTCCCAGCGGGACGACCTGGGGGTGTGGAGGGTCTCGCTGCGTGACCGGGTTTCCGACGGCGACAAGTTTTTCCCGATCGAGGTCGACCATGTGAAGGTAGATGGCAAAGAGGTGGACTTCTTGCACGATCGAAACGATCTGCTGGTCATCCTCGATCCGCCGATGACGAAGGGCGAGAACCGCGTCATCGAGGTGAAGCACCACGGCGAGATCGCCATCCGCCCGAACAAGGACAGCTTCTGGTCCCTCGGAACCTGGGCTTGGTACCCGAGGCCCGCCCTCAACGGCCAGTTCTCGACCTTCGAATTCGAAGTGCGGGTACCCGAGCCGTTGACTCCCTATGCCTCCGGCAAGACCGTCGAGCGCAGTTCCGGCGACGGATTCAATCGCGTCAAGACCCGCCTGGACCAGCCGATGCAGTTCCCGGTAGTGGTGGCGGGCAAGTACTCGGAGGTGAAGGACTCGATGAACGACATCTCCGGCACCGTGGCGGCCTACGCCGGCGGCAAGGAGCGAGCCGCCAAACAACTTCTCAGCAACTTCTTTGCGTCGGCGGACTACTACGGCCAGCTCTTCGGCGTGCCGTATCCGCTCGACGAGATGAACGTCGTCGAGATCAACTCCTGGGGTTTCGGTCAGGCGCCGCCGGGCATCATCTTCATCACCCGCGAGGCCTACAACCCGATCGGCGACGTCGTCAACCGCTTTTTCTCGCAAGGGGTCAACGCCCGCTTCGTCCATGAGGTGGCCCACACCTGGTGGGGGCACGTGATCAAGATGGACTCCTATGAGGAACAGTGGCTCACCGAAAGCTTCGCCGACTACTCGGCGGCGCTGGCGCTCCAGGCCATGCGCGGCGGCGGCAAGAAAGGCCAGCGGGAGTTCGACCGCGAGCTTCGCCAGTGGAAGCGGCTCACCCAGGACATCAGCGACACCGGGTCGATCTACTTGGCCAATCGCCTGGCGGGGAAAGACGACAAGGACTTCCGCGACCGGGTCTACCTGCTCTATGCGAAGGGGCCGCTGGTGCTCCACGCCCTGCGACAAGAACTCGGTCGCCAGTTCGGCGGCGCGCAACAGGGCGACCGCTACTTTTTCGCCCTGCTGCGCACCTTCACCACCAACTTTTCCGTGCAGTACGGCGCGACCCATCACCTGGTGGGTATCCTCAACCAGATGACCAACAAAGACTGGCAGCCCTGGTTCGAGCGCTACGTCTACGGCACCGAGACGCCGTCCATTGACGACTGACGAAGTGCCGCGCCAAGTTCGGGCCGGCTGCGTCGTGGTGGGGTAGGCTCATCCTCCCATGGGAGGCGGCTCGGAATGTGCCGTCACCAATCCAGGAGGCAACGAGTATGAAAATCGAAGGTTCGAAGGCCCTCGTCACGGGCGGCAGTGGAGGTATCGGCAAGGCGATCGCGGCGGCGTTGATCGCCAAAGGCGGCGCGGTCACCATCACCGGGCGGGACGAACACAAGCTGCGCGCGACGGCCGAGGAGATCGGTGCCCACGCCATCACCGCGGATGTCGGCGCGGAGGAAGATGCCGTTCGCTCCGTCGAAGAGTTCGTCGACCACCACGGCCGCATCGACCTGCTGGTCAATAACGCCGGCTTCGGCACCTTCCAGTCGCTGGTGGAGATGTCCTTGGAGACGCTGGAGTCGGTCTACCGTACCAACGTCTTCGGCGCCTTCGTGATGGGCCGCGAGGCGGCCAAGCGGATGATCGCGCAGGGCTCCGGCAACATCGTCAACATCTCGTCCACCTCGGGCTTGAAGGGCGGTCGGGGCTCCACCGCCTACAGCTCCTCGAAGTTCGCTCTGCGCGGCATGACCGAGTGCTGGCGCGACGAACTCCGTCGCCACGACATTCGGGTGATCCTGGTCAACCCGAGCGAAGTCCTCACCGACTTCGCCACCACCGCCGGCTTCGACCAGCAGGCTTCCCCCAAGAAGCTCCGCCCCCAGGAAATCGCCGACGCCCTGGTCGGCGCTTTGGCGATCGACGACCGGGGGTTCATCCCAGAGTTCTCGGTGTTTGCGACGAATCCTTTCTGAGGGATCTGGGAGTGACCCGCGGGGCGCTGAGTCACCCCACGGGTCCGTCTGTCCCGGTCCTCAGGCCTGGCCCTTGCCGTTGCAGTTCGGGCAGACACCCTTGGCGTTGCAGTGGTCGCAGTTCACCCAGCCCTCGCCCTTGCAGATCAGGCAGCCCGCTCCCTGGCAGTTGTCGCAGTTGGGCGTTCCCTGGCCGCTACAGGCCGGGCAGTCGCCGGTGCCGTCGCAGTCCGCGCAGTGTACGGGTTCGTTCATCGCCGTTCCTCCCAAAGAACATCAGTAGATGCCTGGGAGTGACAGCGAAACGTAAAATGTTTCGCAAGTACTGACTCGGCTCGGTGCGGCGTGGGCCTTCGCTACCGCACCAGCGGCCGATACTTGATCCGGTGCGGCTGGTCCGCTTCGGCACCGAGGCGTTTGCGGCGGTCGGCTTCGTAGTCCTGGTAGTTGCCCTGGAACCACACCACCTGACTGTCGCCCTCGAAGGCGAGGATGTGGGTGGCGATGCGGTCTAAAAACCAGCGGTCGTGGCTGATCACCACCGCGCTGCCGGCGAATTCGAGGAGAGCTTCTTCGAGGGCGCGCAGGGTGTCGACGTCGAGGTCGTTGGTCGGCTCGTCGAGGAGCAGCAGGTTGCCGCCGCTCTTCAAAAGCTTGGCGAGGTGTAGGCGGTTGCGTTCGCCGCCGGAGAGAGCGGCGACCTTTTTCTGCTGGTCCGAGCCGCGGAAACCGAAGGACGAGGCGTAGGCGCGGGAGCTGACCTCCCGGCGGCCGAGCTGGATCATGTCCTTGCCGCCGTCGGAAATCTCTTCCCACACGGTCTGTTCGCCGTCGAGCCCATCGCGTGACTGGTCGACATAGGCGGTGACCACCGTTTCGCCGGTTTCGAGCGTGCCGCGGTCCGGTTCTTCGCGGCCGACGATCATCCGAAAGAGGGTGGTTTTGCCGGCGCCGTTGGCGCCGATCACGCCGACGATGCCGCCCGGTGGCAGCAGGAAATTGACTCCCTCGAACAGCAGCCGGTCGCCGTAGCCCTTGGCGACGTCTTGTGCTTCGACCACCTTGTCGCCCAGGCGCGGTCCCGGCGGGATGGAAATCTCCGCTGGCCCGCTCCGGCGCTCCGCTTGCTGGTCTTTTTGGAGCAGGCTTTCGTACTGGGCGATGCGCGCCTTGCTCTTGGCCTGGCGGCCGCGGGGGGTCATCTGCAGCCATTCGAGTTCCCGCTGCAGGGTGCGGCGGCGGGAGGAGGCCTCTTTTTCTTCCCGCCCGAGGCGCTCTTCTTTCTGCGCCAGCCAGGAGGAGTAGTTGCCCTCCCAGGGAATGCCGGCGCCGCGGTCGAGTTCTAGAATCCAGCCGGCGACGTTGTCCAGGAAGTAGCGGTCGTGGGTGACGGCCACTACCGTGCCCTTGTACTCCTGGAGGTGGCGTTCGAGCCAGGCGACGGATTCGGCGTCGAGGTGGTTGGTGGGCTCGTCGAGGAGCAGCAGGTCCGGCTGCTTGAGCAACACCTGGCAGAGGGCGACGCGGCGGGTTTCGCCGCCGGAGAGAACGTCCACCTGGGCCTCCGCCGGCGGCAGGCGCAGGGCCTCCATCGCCAGCTCCAGGCGGCTGTCCAGCTCCCAGGCGCCGGCGGCTTCAATGGCGTCTTGCAGCTTGCCCTGGTCGGCGAGCACCTTGTCCATCTCGTCGGCGGACATCTCCTCGCCGAGGCGCATCGACAGCTCGTCGAAGCGGGTCAAGAGCGCGCGGGTGGGGGCGACCGCTTGCTCCACGCAGTCGCCGACTCTGGAACCCGGCGGCAGCTTCGGCTCCTGCGGCAGATAGCCGACGGTCATGCCCTCGCCGAGGCGCGCTTCGCCGGCGAACTCCGTGTCCACTCCGGCCATGATGCGCAGCAGCGTGGATTTGCCGGCGCCGTTCGAGCCGAGGACGCCGATCTTGGCGCCGTAGTAGAAGGAGAGGTAGATCCCCTTCAAGATTTCCTTGCCCTGCGGCGTCATCTTCCGCAGGTCCTGCATGGTGTAGATGAACGGTGGTGCCATGGCGCTCGCCCCTCTAGCCTGCGTTGAATGCAGTCTTGGCCGGGGCCTCCATGGCCCCGGCGAGGCGGGATTGTGTCATGGGCGCAAGCCCCTCGCCGAACGGAGGGGCTCCCCGCGGTCTAGATCCGCGAGCCGGTCAGCTCGACATCCGCCCGGGACCATGCCGATTCGAAGCGCTCTCGGGCGGCCTCGGCCTCCTCGGCCTTGCCCTGGGCTTCGAGGCTTTGGACCAAGCCGGAAAGGGACCAGCCGTTGCGCGGGTAGTCCTCCAGGTCGCGCCGGTAGACCGCTTCGGCCTCGGCGTTCTGACCCGCCTTGAGGAGCGCCGCGCCGAGGGACTGGCGGGTGGGGTAGTACCAGAAGGGCGGTTCCATGTAGGGCAGGGTGTCTTGGGTGGCGACCGCCGTTTCGAAGTGCCCGATCGCGCCGTTCAGGTCACCGGCGGCCATGGCGATTTCGCCTTCGACCAGCGAGTGCGCGATGTCGAGGACCATGCTCGCCGGATAGTCGTTGCCGTCGAGGAGGAGAATCTTGTCCGTTTCAAGGAGCGGCACGAGGGCGTCGCGTTCCGCCCGCGCCGCCGCGATGTCGCCCTTGCGCGCCTGGGCCGTCGCCCGCGCGTAGTGCCAGATGGCATTCGAGAAGTGGAGGTCTTCCCGCGGCGCTTCTTCCGCCAGCAGGTCGTCCCACTTGCCGAACTGGGTCAGGGCCAGCAGCGGAATGGTGTGGAAGAACTCCACCTGCGGAAACGCTTCGATCATCTCCAGTCGAACGTTGGCGGCCACCTTGCGGGCGGCTTCGATGGCCACGTCGCTCCGCCCCTCCATGCTCGATGCGGCCCACAGAAAGTGAATGTTGTGCGGGTAGTAGAGGGCCGGGTAGAAGCCCTGGGCGTTGCACTGGGCGATGTACTCCTCGTCCACTGCCGCCGCCCGGACGTTGGCTTCCGAAGCGTCGTTGTAGCGCCCAACCCGCCAGTAGATGTGGGCCGGCATGTGGACGAGGTGGCCGGCGCCGGGCACCAGGTCGGCCAGGCGATCGGCGGCGGCTTCGGCCCGGCCGGGGTTGGACGAGGCTTCCACGGCGTGGATGTAGAGATGGAGGGCGAGGGGATGCTCCGGCGACCGTTCGAGCACCGTCTCCAGGGTGGAGATCACTTCCGCCGCTTCGGGCTTGGGGTTCTCGCCGTCCAACCAGTAGTCCCAGGGCATGGTGTTCATCACCGCCTCGGCGAAGAGGGACTGGGCGTCGTCGTCTTGCGGGTACTTCGCCGCCAGTTGGCGCATGGCGTCGGCATAGGCCAGGTCGAGCGGTTCGCGAGCGGTCGCGGGGTCGCCGTTGTAGCGGGTGGCGAGGGCGTCGATGTAATCGCGCTCGGCGTCGGCGGCCTGGTCGCGCCGGGCGATCGCCTCCTGGAGCGCCGCGAAGGCGGCCGTTCGTTCGTCTTCGGACATCACCGCCTTGCCGTTGCTGGTGACGTTGATGTTCGGCCCGGTCGCCAGCGCTTCGCCCCAGAAGCACATGGCGCAGGTGTCGTCCAGGCGCTGGGCCGCCCGGAAGGCGCGGATCGATTCGGCGTGGTTGAAGGCGAAGGCCAGCACCAGCCCCTGGTTGAAGTAGCGCTGGGCGCCGGGGTGGTCGGTGGCGATGGGGTGGTGGTGCTCCCCCATGCCTTCGAAGAGCGGCGCCTGGGCCTCCTCGACCAGCGCCGCCTTGTCGGCTTCCGAAAGGGGCGGAGGGGGTGCCGAGGCGTCTATCGCGGTCGGCGGTGAGCAGGCAGCGGCCAGCAACAAAAGCGCAGTGGGGAGCGCGAGACGGAGTGCGTTCATGAGAAACCTCCTGGGAGAATCTCTGTGGAACGGCCCAATGCTGGGCAGTCTTCGATCAGGGATATCAAAAGTCAGTATAGACAACCGGTGCCAGGGCGCGCTCGGGCTAGCAGGTTGCTGAAAAAGGCCTTCGGCCTATGATTTCAGCTGCCCTGCCAGCTTTCTTTTCCAGGGGGCTGGGCGCCCCCTCGCCCGAAAACACCAGTGTTTTCCGGCTCACCCCGTCCACGACGCCTACGGCGCCGCCTCGCCTTTCAGGCTCGGAACAGGGTGCTGACGAGTTAATCAGCACCCTGCTAGGGCCCTATTTGGTCTCGGATTCGGCTGAGTCCGTCTCGCCTTCGCCGGTTTCCTCGTCGCCTTCCTCGCCGGCCGCCGGAGGCGGCGCGGCGGCTCCGCGCACCGCCACCAGCTCGTTCAAGGTGCGCAGGTAGAGGGTGCCGTCGGCGATCGCCGGGGAGGCGAGGATGCGCCCGCCGATGTCGTTCTCGGCCAGGATGTTCAGTTCCTTGCCGGCGGCGAGAACGAAGATCACGCCGTCTTCGGAGGAGTAGTAGAGCTTGCCGTCACCGGCCACCGGCGAGGCCACAAAGCTGTAGCTGCCGCCGCCGACGCGGGCTTCGTAGTGCCGCTTGCCGCTCTTGGCGTCGTACACGCCCAATACGCCGTTGTCCCGCCCGACGTAGTAGAGACCGTCGTAGACAATGGTGGTGGGCAGGTAGGAGCCACCGCGTTCGCGGCTCCAGGCGAGCTGTTCCGGCTCGAGGGTCCCGCTGGCGTTCGTTGGGATAACGTAGATCGGGCTGCCGCCGCCGTGAGAGCTGGTGAGGTAGATCAGATCGTCCACCACGAAGGGCGTCGGCGTGGGGATGTCGCCGGTGCCGGCCATCCTCCACAGCTCGGCGCCGGTGTTGAAATCGTAGCCGCCGATGTGGCGGAAGCCGTTGACGATCACCTGCTTGCGGCGACCGTCGTCATGCACCGTGGGGGTGGACCAGGTGGGTACCTCGTCGCGGGAAGTCCGCCAAAGTTCTTTGCCGTCCTTCACGTCGAGTGCGGCGAGGAAGGATCCTTTCTGGACATCTGCCTGCACGATGATCCTCCCAGCTTCGAGCACCGGCGAAGAACCGAAACCCCACTGGGCGCTTGGTACCAAGAAGAAGCCGGAGTCGAGCAGGCCGAGGTTCTTCTTCCACAACAAGTTGCCGTTCAGGTCGTAGACATAGAGTCCTTCGGACCCGAAGAAGGCCACCAGGTGTTTGCCGTCGGTGGCGACGGTCGGGTTGGCATGGGTGGACTTCAGGTGCCTCTTGACCTGCGGCACCGTCTCGACGGCGGTCTTCTGCCACCGCACTTCCCCGGTGTTGCGGTCCAGGCAGTAGACGACGAAGCGATGGCTCGAATCGTCCTTCACCGGGTCGATGTCGCCGTAGAGGCCGGTGCGGATTCCGGCGTCGTCTTTCTCGCTGACGGCGGTGGTGAGGAACACCTTGTCGCCCCAGATCACCGGGCTCGAATGGCCGAGGCCGGGGATGGCGGTACGCCACAGGATGCCCTCGCCGCTCTCACTGTCCCACCGAACGGGCAGGGGAGTGGAGTCGTCGACGCCGCGTGCGCCCTGGCCGCGAAACTGGGGCCATTCCTGCGCCAGTGCTCCGAGAGAGACGAGAATCCCGGCCAGGGAACAGCTTACGAGGCGAGACGGTCGAAAAGACAATTGAACGGTAGGAGTTTGTGGCTCGTTCATGGGACGACTCTATCGTGCCGCAAGGTCGGTCGTCGGGCTCGTTGAGTGCGCCGCCGCTGCCGCCTCGCCGTGTAGGCTCGGAACAGGGTGCTGGCGAGTTTTTCAACACCCTGCCAGGAGTCTTTTCACTCCCTTCGCTCTCTCGATGTTCCCGGTCTTTGCGGCTTCTCCCCTGTGGGGGCAGCCGGATCTGACGGCGACCAGAACCAACGATCGAGTGGGCGACGGGACCATTGGATTTCCTTGCGACGGGAGGCCCGGGAGCCGTGAGGCTCCCGGGCGCTGCGCGCCGGAACGCGGGGCCGACCGTCAGTCCCTCATGTCGAAGATCTCGCGGTCGTCCTCGCCTTGGCAGTTGACCCGCACGGTGTACTCGCGGGGCTCTAGGTTCGGAAACTCCTTGAACCAGTTGTCTCCCAAGGCCTCGGCCATTCCCTGACCGTGGTTGGGATCCAGCTCGACGAAGATGCCGGCCTCGACGCTGCCGCCTTCGCCGTTGATGACGGCGGTGCCGGAGGCCTTGTCGGTGCGGACTGAAGTGATGCGAAGGGGGGGCCTGGACATGATGTTGCTCCTTTTGAGTGAGGTGACTCGCCTGGTGATCGGTTCGGGTGAATTGAACGGAATGACTACAGGCCGAGCAGGCGGCTCAGCGAGCCCTTGGTGATGAGCTTTCCTTCGCTGCCGAAGGCTCGGAGATCCTTGTTGGAGATCAACCGGCTGAGTTCCTCGTCGGTGATCGCCAGCAGGGTTTTGATGTCGTCCCGCGGAATGACGATCGGCAGGGATCGCATGTCGGTGACGTCGGTGAGCTGCGGGGTCTTCGGGATCGGCGGATGGTGCACTCCGAGGTCGATGGTGAAGTCCTCGATTTGATTGGGGACTCCGTTGGTCCAGTCGGACGCCAGCCCCACCTTTACCCGCAGCCGCTTGACCTTGCGGCTGAGCTGCAGGAAGGCGGTACCGTAGTGCAGCCCCTCCTTCTGTTCCGCGCCGGAAGAGCGCAGGTACCAGCCGAATTCGTCCGGCGCGGCCAGAGTCGCCTTCTCGAGTTGGATCGTTCGGCGGCGGGGTACGTAGGTGTAGCTCAGGTTGTAGCTTCGCCCCTTGCTGGAGTAGCCCAAGGAGGTGCTGGACGGCCGGAAGCCGTCCTCCGGGCGTTCCTCGATGACCCTGGCCAGCGTCTCCGAGGGCTCCAGTCCCAGGATCTTGATCAGCGGTTCGCCATCCGGCGGCGCCGGCCCGTCCGTCTGCTCCAGGGCTTCGAGGATCACTCGAAGCTCCATCTCTTGCAGCTTGGTGCCGGTCACCATCGAGGTACTGCTCCTCGGTCGCAGGCGGGCACTGGCGGCGAAGGCCAGGTTGAGGGATGGGAATGAGAAGTTCTTGAGAACGGCCGACAGGGCCTCGGTGGTCTTGTCTCCGAGGGCCGCCCCGGAGAAACCGTTCGGCTGAACGAAACCGAAGATTCCCAGGTTGGCGGTGACGAAGACGTCGACCCGTTGGCTGCCGAGCCGTTCCGGACGGCTCTCCGGCGGCGGCATCGAAGGGCTGCTGACAACTTGCATGTGGATCCTCCCTATAGTCCGTTGACGGTGTGAATCGTGCCGGGGGTCGGCGTCACATGAAAACCTGCAATCCATGGGCGTAGCCTAGGAATTCGCCGTTCGGTCCACTACTTGAGAAGGTCCGGATTTCACCCTGCGGATGGTTGGCCTCGGGAGCCCACTTCCGGACTGCGAAGGGCTGCTAAAGTCTGGGGTGGACGGCGGTGGTGAAACGGATTGCGCCGCGTCACCACCTGTTAGGGGTAAAGGGAGGAAGGTCTATGGCTGGCTGGCGAATTCAATCGGTGTTGGCGCGGTTTTCGAAGCGCGCGCTCGTCCTCTGTCTACTGCCGGGTTTGGCGCTCTCGGAGCCCGCCGCCGGGGTGGCGGCTCAGCCTTCCGAAGGGGCATCCGCTGCCGCTGGCGAAGCACCGGCACCGCTCAATCGGCGCGATGTGAAGCGGGTCCAGAGGGAAGCCGCCGGCGCCCTCGCCGCCGGCGATTTTTCTACCGCGATTACCCAGTTCGAGCGCCTGGTGGCGACCTTTCCGGCCCAGGATCCGCGCCGCGCCGGTGCCCTCTACTCGCTGGCCGTCGCCTCGTTGTTCCGGCCCGCCGTTGCCGGTAACTTGGAGCGCGCCACCCAGGCCTTGGAGGAACTCGAAGATTCGTACCCCAAGTTCGAGCGCCTTGCCGAGGTGAAGCTACTGGCCGCTGGCCTGCGGGCGCAGGCTGCGTCGCGCGCGGCGGCCGCCGGCCACGCTCAGGAGGTGGCGGATCTGCAGGCGCAGGTCGCCCTTCACCAGGGCGAGGCGGAAGCCTGTAGCACTGAGCTGGCGAACCTTGCCGAACAGCAGGAGACGGGCTCCGAGGAGAGCGCGGCGATGCAGGCCGAGGTGAGGCAACTGCGCGCGCGGCTGGCCGCGGCGGAAGCGGAACTCAAGAAGAAAGAAGAGGCGTTGGAGAAGGTCAAAGCCACCCTGGTCGGTGGTTAGCCTCTACAACAAGGCCGAGATTTTCCCCAGCAAGCGTTTGAATTCCACCGGCTTGGTGTCGTAGTCGTCGCAGCCGGCGGCGAGGGCCTTTTCACGGTCTTCGGCCATGGCGTGGGCGGTGAGGGCGACCACCGGGATGGTTTGGGTCTCGGGGTTCGCTTTGAGCCGCCGGGTCGCTTCCCAGCCATCGATCACCGGCAGGCTCATGTCCATCAGAATCAGGTCCGGCGCCTCGCCGCGGGCAGCGTCGAGGGCTTCCTGGCCGTCGACCGCCACCGCCACGACATACCCCTTTCGGCTCAGTCGCCGGGTGAGCATGTCGCGGTTCATCTCGTTGTCCTCGACGAGCAGGATCTTAGGCATTTTTTGGAGCCTCCTAGCAGGGCACCGACAAACTCAGCATGGCCGTTCAGTGCCCTGCTCCGAGCCTGAAAGGCGAGGCGGCGCCGTAGGCGCCGAGGATGGGGTGAACCTGAAAAGACGTTTCATTTCAGGTGAGGGGGCGCCAAGCCCCCTCAAAGAGAGAAAGGCTAGCAGGGCAGCTGAAATCATAAGGCGAAGCCTTTGTTCGGCAACCTGCTAGCGATTCTGGCGCACGCAGGCCTGAACCAGCTCGCCGAGTTCTTCGAGGAAGGCGGCCTGGGGCATCGCTCCCTTATGTACGATCGTTTCGACGTAGCCATTGAGGCGCAGACGGTCCTCGGCGGTCAGCTCCTTGGCGGTGACCACCACCACCGGGATGCGTTCTTTGCGTCCCCGGCGCCGCATCGCCTCCAGAAAATCGAAGCCGTCCATCTCGGGCATCATCAGGTCGAGCAGGATGAGGTCCGGCGCCGCCTCGGCCACCCGTTCGAGTCCGATTCGGCCGTTGGCGGCCTCGTCTACGGCCCAGCCGTCGGAGTCGAGCATGCGGCGCATCAAGCTGCGTGTTTCGGTGTCGTCTTCGACGATCAGGATCCTTCCGGCGGCACCGTTGCCGGACAGCTTGTGGAGGAGCGGGATCAGTTGGTCCCGGTTGACCGGCTTGGTGAGGTATTCCGTCGCGCCGAGGGTCATCCCCATGTCGTGGTTGTCCATCATTGACAGCATAATCACCGGGATCGCGGCCGTCGCCGCGTCGCTCTTGAGTTCCGCCAGGACGGTCCAGCCGTCCATCTCCGGCATCAGCACGTCGAGGGTGATCGCCATCGGTTGGCGGGTGCGGGCGAGTTCGATGCCGTTGGCGCCGTCCGCCGCGGTGATCACCTCGAAGCCCTCGCGCACCAGGAATCGGCGCACCAGGTCAAGGGCGGCGGGCTCGTCGTCGATCACCAGCACTTCCTTGCGCTCACCGGTCGCGTGGGCGTCCTCCGGCGGCGGGCTCGGTGCCGGTTGGGGTGCGGGCTCGGCGGCGGCTGCCGGTTCGACCGCCGGTGGCGGGGCTTCGGGTTCCTCTTCCTTTGCCTTCACCACCACCGCGAGCGGCAGATCGACGACGAAGGTCGTGCCCTGGCCGCGATCGCTCTCGACGATGATCTCGCCGCCCATCAGGTGGCAAAAGCGCTTGCTGATGGTCAAGCCGAGGCCGGTGCCGCCGTACTCGCGGGTGGTGGACGAATCGGCCTGGGTGAAGGCTTCGAATACCCGCGTGACCTGGTCTTCGTCCATCCCGATGCCGGTGTCGCTGACCCGGAATCGCACGCCGGCGGCTTCTCCCACCCGGTGGCTTTCGGCGGTCACCGAGATGGTGCCCTGGTCGGTGAATTTGCAGGCGTTCGAGAGCAGGTTGAACAGAATCTGGCGCACCTTGATCTGATCGGCCTTCATCGTGCCCAGCTCCGGTGCGACCTTCACTTCCAGCCGGTTCGAGTTCTTTTCCACCAGCGGCTGGATGGTGGAAACCACGTCGTCGAGTAGCGCGCCAATCTCGAAGTTCTCCAGGTGGAGAGTCATCTTGCCGGCCTCGATTTTCGACAGATCGAGGATGTCGTTGATCAGAGCGAGCAGGTGCTTGCTGGCGGCGACGATACGCTTCAAATCCGGGACGGTTTCTTCCTGCCCCATGTCCTCGGCGTCTTCGAGCAGCATCTCGCTGTAGCCGATGATGGCGTTCATCGGCGTGCGCAGCTCGTGGCTCATGTTGGCGAGAAAGCGGCTCTTGGCGCGGTTGGCCCGCTCGGCGCTCGCTCGCGCGTCCTCCACCGTCGAGCGCGCGGCGGTCAGATTCTCGGCCATCTCATTGAAGCTGTCGGCAAGGTCTGAGAGTTCGTCGCTCGACCGCACCTGGATGCGATGGCTCAGGTTGCCGCGGCCAATCTCCCGGGCGCCGCCCTGCAGCTTCTTGAGGCGGCGCACCAGCTTGCCGCCGGTGACCCACGCCACCACCAGTGCCAGCAGCGCGGACAGACCGAAGATCGAGAGCGTCGTGCGTTTGGTGACCTGGGCAACTTCGAAGAAGTTGTCGGTGGCCTGCTGCACCAGCAGGCGTTCGTTCTCCTGTAGGCCCTGGAGCAACCAGGAGACCCGCTGATAGAGATCGGTCGGGGATTCGCCGTCCGCGCTGTCGAGCACCGCGTCGCTCCCGCCTTCATCGCCGGTGCCCTCGACGGGCGCCTCTTCGGCCGGCGCCTGGCCCGCACGGTCGAAGAAGTCGAGCCACTCCTTCTGCAGTTGTTGGAAGGCGGATTCGAAGCGTTCGAAGCCGGCTCGTTGATCCGGGCGTACCAGGCCGTTCAGCTTTTGGACCTCGGCGCTGGTGCCGAGAATGCGTTCGCGCACTTCCGCCACCTGCGCCGGTTGGAGCAGGGCGTCCTCGGCGTCGATCAGCAAGGTGCTGAACACCGCCACCTCCTGCCGGCGGTCGGCGAGGTCCTGCTCGATGGCCACCAGGGCGAGCTGCCGGTCTACTGCGCCGCGAAGTTCGAGAATGCTGGCGTCGCGCTTGAAGTTGCCCCAAAAGTAGATCGCGATGTTGAGGGCGAAGAGCACCAGAATCACCAGCAGCGACAGGCTGAGTTTTTCTCGAATGGTCATCAGTCTTTCGATCCCCGGGAAGAGAAGAAGCGACGGAACCAACCCCCTCGACCCCCTCGGGGCGGTTGGTCGATGGCCACCGTGGGCGCCAGGTCGGCGAGCAACTCGTCGGTGTTCTGCGGCTCTCCCAGGGGCGACTTGCCGGTGGCTTTGCGGCGCGGTGCCTCGGGCTCCGGAGGGCTCTGTACGATGCCGACGGCGCTCGCTAGTTCGCGGGCCAGGCCGGCGGCGTCCGGCCGCTCGGCGGCAGCCTTGGCAAGGCTGCGCGACACTAGCTCGGCCAGCTCTTCGGAGAGGTCCGGTCGGTGCTCCCGGATGGACGGAATCGGTGCCTTGATGTGGAGCATCATCAGCGCCATCAAGTCGCCCTTCTTGGCGACGAAGGGCAGCTTCCCGGTGAGCATCTGGAACAACATGACGCCCAGGCTGTAGACGTCCGATCGGCCGTCGTAGTCCTGATTTTCGAGACGCTCCGGGGCCATGTAGGTGGGGGTGCCGAGCAACATGCCGTCCTGGGTGAGTTGCTGCGAGGTCACCGTTTCGCCCATCAGCTTGGCGATTCCGAAGTCCAGCACCTTGACCACCTCACGGCCCTTCTCAAGGTGCAAAAAGATGTTGGCGGGCTTGATATCGCGGTGCACCATACCGGCTTCGTGGGCTTCCGCCAGGGCGTGGCAGATCGGCACCATCAGCTCGGCGCAGCGGCGCGGCGATAGGGCTCGGCCGGCGCCGATCTCACGGTCGAGGGAACAGCCTTCGAGCAGCTCCATCACCAGGTAAGCGACCCCCGTTTCGGTGACGGCGAAATCGTGCACCGCCACCGCGTTGGGGTGCTTGAGGCGGCAGGCGGCGGCCCCCTCCTGGCGGAAGCGGCGGAGGGATTCGGTGTCCGATGCGAGGCCGGTGCGCAACACCTTCAAGGCCACGTCGGTATCGAGATCGAGGTGCCGGGCGCGGAACACGCTGCCGAAGGTGCCGGAGCCGAGGAGCGACTCCAGCCGGTACTTTCCGGCCACTACCACCCCCGGTTCGATCTCGCCGGCGGTCGGCTCGTCGCTCGCCGGGGTCCCCTGGGAGGCGCTGTCCTTGGTGCGGAGTTGAGCCTGCACCCGAGCCAGCACGATGGGGAAGTCGAGCGGCTTGACCACGTAGTCGTTGGCTCCCAGTTCGAGCGCCTGCACGACGTCTTCGCTGTCGCCCTTGGCGGTCGCCATGATGATCGGCAACTGTGTCTGGGAATGGCTCTGGCGCAGTCTCTTGAGCACCTCGATACCGTCGATGCCCGGCATCATAATGTCGAGCAGGATGAGGTCGATGTCCTGTGCGGCGACCGCGTCGAGGGCTTCCTGCCCGCCCTTGGCGACCGCCACCCGGTAGCCTTTGCGCTCCAGTCGGCGCGACAGGAGATCGCGGTTCATCTCCTCGTCGTCGACGACGAGAAGGGTGTGTTCGGAACTCATCTAGGTCTCCGAGAAATACATGCTGTGGCGATGGGAGGCAACGAATGGTACCACCCGGGTTCCGAGCCCACAGGGCGAGGCGGCAGCGAAGCTGCCGAGGATGGGGTGAAGTCGAGAAGGCTGGCCTTCTCGACTGAGGGGGCGCCGAGCCCCCTGAAAATGAGCTCTAGCCGGCGTGCTGAAATCATGGCGACGTGCTCTTTCGGCCGCCTGCTAGAGGAGCTTGACGGTGACCGGTCCCGTCACCCGCAGTTTGCAGGCCAGCCGGCAAGGGCCGGGCTCGACTTCGCACAGTTCTTCGAGGGTCTCGATCTCCTGGTCGTCCGGTTCCGCGTCGAGGTTCTCCCGGCCGGTGACGATGCGAATCGGGTCACTGCCGCAGATCCCCGAGTGGCACTCGGCGACGATCGGGATGCCGGCCGCTTCGGCTGCCTCGCAGAGGGTCTGGCCGGCCGCCACGGCGATGGTCTTGCCGAGGCCTTCAAAGGTGACCGACGGGCCGTTCCCGGCGCCTGCGGCCGGTGCGACAGCGGCCACCTCGGCCGGCCGCAGCGAGGCATGGGTCGAATTCGCCGGATCGACTCCGGCGGACAGCGCCGGGTCGTCCCGCAGGCTGACCAGGAAACGCTGCTGCCCGGCGCGGAAGCGGTCGCCGTGGTCGATCGCTACCGCGTCGCGCACTCGCAGGAAGGAGCCGTTGGCGCTCTTCAGGTCCTTGATCTGGATGCGGCCGCCGGTGACCGTGAGGGCGAGCTGCCGGCGCGACAGGGTGCGGTCCTTGCGGTCGAGGGTGACGTCCGGCGCCCGCCGGCCGATGATGGAGGTGCCTTCCGCCAGCCGGTGGCGACCGACCACCTGACCGCGGGCGTCGAAGTGGGTGAAGCCGGGCCCCGTCCCCTCGCCGCCTTCGCCCTCGACATCGTCGAGGCGCAGGAATTGCTGGCCGCAGCGGATCAGGTCGCCGGGGCGGACGTCTCGCTTGTCCGCCGCCTGGAGCTCGAGGAACAGGCCGGTGGCGCTGCCGTCGTCGCGCAGGGAGAAGCCATTCTCGCCGTGGACGATCGAGGCGTGCTGCGGGGACAGGGCGGAGTCGTCCGGGAAGTTGGCGTCACAGCCGGCGCGGCCGAGGGTGGTCACCTGGCCTTCCGGCAGCGGAAACTCCTCCCCTTCGACGCCGCCGGGCAGGATCCGAATCAGCATGGCGCCTCCCTCGGCGGCGGCGCGGTCCGCCCCGAGACTGGCTTCCGGCGGGCCGTCATCCAGGCTATCCCTTTGGCTGGCGACGGCGACGGCGATTCTCGCCGCCTCGCCGCCGGCCGCCGGCGCCGCATCTTCGACGGCGATCCCAGCGGGATCCTCGCCGGCGAGCCTCGCCCGCAGCACGTCCGCCACCAGCACGCCGTCGCGCAGGGCGGACTTGATGTTGCCGCGGTGTTTGACCTCCCGGAAGCCGGCGGGATCGGCGTCGAAGTCATCGGTCTCGAAGTAGGCTTGGCTGAGCAAGTCGCCGACCACGTAGACGCCGGACAAACGGGTTTCGAGATAGCGGTTGACGACCACTCTTTTCCGCCCCTTCGGTCCGCCACAGATCAACGGGCAGCCGATGCCTGCGAGCAGCGGTTCCGGAATGTCCTCGCCGATGCAGGCGACGCAGGACTCCTTGGGGAATTCGAGGTGGGTGGTCTCGTTGGGCCGGCCGTCGATCACCCGCCGGTCGGTGCGGATCGCCAGGTACTCCCGGCGGTCGGCGGCGGTCACCACCCCGGCCGGCTCGCTCTGCGGGAAGTAGCGGATGTTGCCGTTGCCGATGTAGGCCGAGAAGAACACCTCCGCCAGAGCTTTGGACACCCGCGGCATCCGGTCGCCGCGGTAGGACCAGTACACCCCCGTCGGGTCGCCGGCCGCCGCCTTGGCGTTGGACAGGGCGATCACCGCCTCCGCCGCCGAGGTGCCGCCGCCGATCACGCAGGCGGAGCGGTCCACGAAGTCGTTGGGGTCGTCCAGGCGGAAGGCGATGCCGTCGGTGTTGCCGGGAATGTCGAAGCGCCGCGGTACCCCACGACCGAGGGCGAGAACGACATTCCGGGCGGTGAAGGTGGCGTCGCAGCGACCGCGATGGTCCCACCCCTGCGCCAGCCAACTGCCGTCGTCGCGCCGTTCGAGGCCGGTCAGTTCGACGCCGGTGCGGGCGGTCACGCCGTGCTCCTGGTAGAGGCCCTTCCAGCGGGCACACATCTCGTCTTTGTCGATCGGCTCGAAGGCGAGGGACGAGATCAGCCGGCCGCCCTTGGGAAAGGCCATCGTGTCGCCGCCGCCGAAGCCCGGCAGGATCAACTTGTCCTTCGAGTAATCGCGGATGCGTTTCATCAGATCGTCGTAGTCGACGACCACCACCTTGAGGCCGTGTTCAGCGGCGCGGAAGGCGGCGGCGGTGCCGCCGGGGCCGCCACCCACTACCAGCAGATCGAGCACTTCGGGGGACGGGTTCATTGCGGATCTACTCCGAATTCGTTGGGCCGGAATCATTGGGAAGGTCCACCAGGGGAATCGCCGAGACCTCGCCGAACCGCAGGGCGGCACCGGCGGAGACTTCGACGTCCCCGGTCACTCTCTGGTCGTCGAGCCAAGTGCCGTTGCGGCTGCCGTCGTCGCGCACCCGCAGGCGTCCGCGATGCACTGTGAGTACCGCGTGCAGCCGGGAGATGGTGGCGCCGTCGATCATGATCTCGCAGCTCGGCAGCCGCCCGACCCGGTTCGCTCCCGGCTGGAGGACGAAACCGTCCTGCGGACCTTGCTCGGGGATGCGCAGCCGCCAGGTCGGCTCCGGTACCGCGTGCTCGATCGGTGGTGCGGTGCCGAAGGCCGAGGGCAGCGGCGCCATCTGGCTTTCGATGCGGGTGCCCATTCCGGTGTCGTCGCCGTCGAAGCTTCCCGGCAGCACCAGCGGCTCAGCGCTGATCACCGTGTGGCTGTCGGTAGTGTCGCCGAGCGGCCCTGAGTCCTCTGAGGGAGCCGTCGGCGGCGCGGCGGCCACCAGCTCCGGACCCTGGTAGATGACCTCGACGGCCCCGCCTAGGGTGATCACGTGCATGCGGGATAGGGTCTCGCCGCCGCTCACCGGTTCGCCGTCGAGTTCGGTGCCGTTGAGACTGCCGAGATCTTCGAGCAGGTAGCGCCCGGCTTCCTCGTCCCAGGAGATACGAGCATGACGGCTGGAGATCTCGCTGGCCTCCAGCACCACCGTGCACTCCGGGGCGCGACCGAGGGTCGCCTGGCCGGTGAAGTCGAAGCGAGTGCCACCGGCAGCTCCTCGCTGACAGAGCAGGCGGGCGGGCCTAGCCTGCATTGGCGGTCTCCGGGTTGACGAATTGGATCAGCTCCGAGCGGCGGTCGGTGTCCGGGTGGAAGAGATGACAGGTGACACAGGTCTGGGAGGCGAGGTTCTCGTTGTGGCACTCGCCACAGACGGCGATCTTGGGCAGGTTCTGGATCTCCGCCCGGTCCAGTTCGGCGGGCACCACTGCTCCATCCGAATTCAGGAACTCGGCGAAGGGGATTTCCGTGTGGCAGTCGAGGCAGCCGCGCTGCAGCATGTGGGCACGGTGGTTGAACTCCGCCCGCTTGAGGGTACCGAGATCGTTTTCCACCCGCACGATGGTGGCGTCTTCCACCGTGTGGCAATTGCGGCACGGTTCGGTGAGCGCCTCGGCGACGGTGCGGATGCGTTCCGCATCGGCGGATTCCGGATCTGCCGGCGGGGTCAGGGCGAGGAGGAAGCCGGTTTCGTCGAGCGGCGCGTGGGGATCCTCCAACCGTCGCTTGAGGGCGGCGAGGACCGTGTCGATCTGTTCGAGTTCCCGCTGCACCGCCCGGTCGGGAATCGAGCGCAGGTCGAGGGCCTGGGCTTCGAGGGTGGCGATGGCCTCTTCGTAGAGCGAGCGCAGCTCGGCCGGCCGCACGTCCGGTGAGGCGGTCAACAAGTCCGCCAGGCCGCCGTCGCCCAGCAGTTGCTGGCGCAGCCGCCGCAGGTTGTGGAGCACCCACGGGTCGCGGTGGTAGAGCGGGCTCTTGACGATGCGCTCGCCCTGCTGCCGGAACTCACCGGGGTTGACGTAGTCCGCCCAACGGCTGCCCGGCAAACCGGCGAGCTGGATCGCCTGCAGCGTTTGCACCCCAGGGGATTCGCCGGCCACCGGCAGCGGCGGCGTGCGGTCGGTGGCGGCGAGGTGGCAGGCGTCGCAGTGGCGGTCGAAGTCGATCGGCTGGAAGGAACGGCCGGCCGGTTCGGGGTTGTGGCAGGCGAGGCAGGTTCGCTCCACCTCGTCGGGATTCGAGGCGTCGAGGCTCTGCCGGATAATCAGCTCTTTGACGTGCTGGATGTGCGCGAAGGCGAGGGCACGGTCGCCGGGGTTCGAGTCCGGCTCCGTCGCTTGGGCGAAGGCGAATTCCGGATGGTGGTCACTGAACGGGGAGAACTCGTGGCAGGCTTGGCACCGGGCGTCCGCCACCCGGGTGATCTCGGCGGTGCGGCCCTGGTGCTCCGTGTGGCAGGCGATGCAGGGCTCTTCGTCCGGCGAGGGCACCACCCGCTGGAAGTCGTCGGACCGGTAGAGATAGTGCGAGGCAAAGGTGTAGACGCCAAGTTCGTCGCCGTGCTTCTCGTGGCAGGTGGAGCAGGCCTCGTTGCTCACCGGAGCGAAGCCCGAGTGGCAGGCGGCGCAGTTGTTCTCTAGATTGGCGTGGTTCGATGACAGCGGACCGTTCGAAACCATCCGACCGTCGCGGCGGAGCAGGCTCCAGGCGGCCAACAGCGCCACGATCACGAGAGCCGCCGCTCCAACCCACAGGAGTTCACGCCGATGCGGCGGCTGAACATACTTGCTGGCAACCGGTAGACCGGAGTCCCCCAAAGTGCCTTTGCCCGTTCTGTCCTTCCTCGTCAAATCCCTCTCCCCACGAGATCAGCGATCAGTAGTACCAAACAGCGAACAGGTGCACCGCCAGCAGCACCAGCACCGCCGTCGACACCGGCACGTGCGCCCACAGCCACAACCGCAGGCCCCGCTGCAGGGTGAACTGGGCGTCGAGCTGGGTTTTGGTGCGGTACATCTTGGACAGCCCGGCCAGCTTCGCCTGCTCTTCCGGCGGCAATAGCGGGTGCAGCACTTCGACCTCCTTGAGCGCCGTGTCGCGGCCGCCGGTGGCGTCGAAGTAGAAGCGCAAACGCGGCTGCGGCGACGCCAGGGCCGGCGCTAGGCGGCGGCTGTAGAGGGTTTGCACCGGTTCCACACAGGTGGTGGCGAGGGCGTCGGCCTCGGCGCTCAGCTCGTGGACCAACTCGGGAATGCGCTCGTAGATCGCCTCCACTTCGAGGGACGAGCCGAGCACCCGGGGGATCCACTGCTGGAGGGCGAGGCCGGCGAGGCCGCTCGCCACGGTCCACAGGCTGAGCAGCCAGAGCCACCAGGTCACCGCTCCGGTGGGTACTGAAAAACCGCTGTGCATCAGCATCAACAAAGCGAACAGGGCGCCGCCGTAGAGGTGGAGGTAGAGCCAGGTGCGGGCGCTCCCCAGGCGCCGGCGGGTGGCCCAGCGGGGGAAGCGCCGGCGGAGCGAATAGAGCGCCGTCACCAGCAGCAGCAGCGCCGCGGCGATGCCGTAGCCCAGGCCCCAAGGGTTGCCGGGGTTCACCTCGAAGAACTGAGCGTTGACGGCGAAGACCAGCAGGCACAGTCCCGCCACCACCGCGAACGCGCGACGCCAGCGACGGCCGGCGGCGCGCCTGGGCGCCAGGGAACTGCGGTTGGCGGCGGTCACCGATCATCCTCCGCCAGCAGCGTTTCCAACTCCGCCACGGAACCCACCCGGAAGGCGCAGCCCTGGGGGCAATTGCTGACGCAGGCCGGGTCGTGGCCGGTGTCGACGCACAGGTCGCACTTGCTCGCTACGTCCCGTGGCTGGCCGCGCAGGCCGGTGGGCACCATGTCTTCCGGCCAGGTCTCGCCGGTCTCGTGCATCACGATGGCGTCGTAGGGGCAGTTGTTGGCACAGGTCGAGCAGCCGATGCACAGCTCGTCGCCGATCGCCACCACGTCGCCCACTCCGGCCCGGTGGATGGCGCCGGTGGGACAGCCCACCAGGCACACCGGGTCGCGGCAGTGATAGCAGGAGCGGGCGATCAGCAGATTCTTCTGCTTGCTGCCTTCGCGCACGAAGCGCGGCCGGCCGCCGTGGGTGTCGGCGCAGGCGCGCACGCAGTCGTCGCAGCGGGTGCAGGTGTCGAGATCGATCACCAGGATGCTCGAACCCTGCACCAGGCCGCTGTCCAGCGCCGCCTCGGTAAAAGAAGACCGGCCGATGTGCCGGCGCGCCCGTCCGGCTTCTTTGATCCGTTCCGTGGCGCTGCGCCAGAGATCGTCCTGCAATCCCGGATGGGCCGCGAGCAACTCGTCGAAGGTGGCACGGGGGATCTTCACCAGCTCCGCAAACTCGACGGACGAGGCCGTCACCTCCCAGCCTTCGATGCCCTCCGTCAGCAGTTCCACCTCGCCCAGGGTCATGCCCTTCGAGAGATAGGAGACCACGATGTCCCCTTCCCCCAGGCGCTGCGACAGGCGCAGGAACCCGGAGCGCACCAGGAAGAGTGCATCCACCCCCTGGCCCTGTCGGACGACCACCTCGTCCGGGTTGCAGGAGACCAGCTCGACGCTCTGCTCTAGCTGCTGGAGAAAGCTCCGGCTGCAGTGGCGAAAGAGCGGTGTGGTCTCCAGTTGCGACGACAGCGAGCGCTCCCGGTACAGGCGGTCCAGGCGCGCCGCCAGGGCCTTCGACTTGCGCTTCATCAGACGCAGCGCCGGCACTCGGATCTGGATCAATCGACAATCGCTGGCGCAGCGGGCGGTGACCGACTGCGGCCAGCCGCTCATCGCGCCGATCTCCCCGAAGAGTTCTCCCGTCCCGAGGCCGGCGCCGGTGCCGGTGGGCAGATCGAAGTCCATGCTGGCGAGGAACGTGATCTCGCTCTTGGTGGGTGCCGAGGTGCCGGGCTCGCGGTCTTCCGTCGCCGGTCGGAAGACGGTGGTGCCGTCGGCCGGCGGCAGCGGGCTCGGCAAATCGCCGATCACCGTCCGCGACAGGTCGAAGATCGGCATCGATTGGGAGGCGCCGGCGACCAGCTCCTCGACCGCTACCTCCACCCGGCCGTCGAGGATGAAGAACGCCAGGTCGATGTAGGCGCCGGCCTCGAACAGCACCGAACCCGCCTTCCACTGGGCGATCGAGATATCCGGGCTGATGCGCTCGAGGAAACGGTCGTCGTAGTCGGCGAAGAGTTCGAGTTGCCGCAGTTCTCTCGCCGTGAGCTTGTCCGACAGCGACTCGAGACCGGTGTTGGCGCCGCGCGAGGTCCAGCGGTCGCGGTACTGCTCCATGCGCTTGAGCATGGTCTTGCCGAAGTCGCCCGGGGGCAGATCGGGGGTGCGGTCGGCGTCGCTCATCTCTCGATCCTCATCGCTGCCTGGGTCCTCTCACGGCTCGAGTCTTCTCCCTGCGTTTTCTTATTGGGGCCGCACCGCGTCGTAGACCAGCTCCAGCCGCTGCTTGATCAGCAGCAGAGTGTCTTCGATCGTCGTCGACGCATCGATGGTGGGGAAGGGCGGCAGTTCCACGGGAGTACCGGGGGCACGGCTCCGGCTGGTGATCGGGGGGACAACGGTGGCGCCGCGGGCGGCAGGGCCGGCCGGCCGCGGGCGGTTCCAGCTGCCACCGGTGGGGCGGCTGTTGACGGTGGAAGCGGCCGCGGCGGTGGCCTCCGCCAGCACCGTTTCCGGCAGCTCGCCCAAGGGCACCTCCGGCACCGGCCCGCGCTTCGCCAAGACGCTGTTGAAGGCCGGACGGATGGTGCCGGCGCCGGCGGGGTCCGGCCAGTGTCGAATCTTGTTCATGGCGGCGACGTAGTCGAAACCCTCGCCGGAAGGATGGCCCGACGAGAGCAGCCTGCGATCGGTGATGTAGTGGCAGCTCGTACACGTTTCAGCGCGGGTGGTGAGGTTCTGGAGCTCCGTCATCCCGAGCCGCAGTGCGTTGCGGTAGCCGGGCCGCGCGGTGCCGAGCGCCTTGTCGCCCTCCTTGTGGGCTTCGATGTAGTCTGCCGCCGGTCCATGGCAGCTCTCGCAGCTCGCTCCGTCGAACACCTCGAAACTCTCGCTGCCGGAGACCACCGTGCCGTGACAGTTCATGCACAGGGCGGTGCCGGTGACCATACGGTTCAAGGGAACACCGTAGAGGGTGGCGATGCGTACCGCCTCCGGCGAGCGGCTGAAGAAAGGTTCGGCCGAGCGGTAGTGGGCGTCGCCGGCCCACCAGTCGTTGGCCTCGCCGTGGCAGCCGCTACAAGCGCCGGGGCCGAGGGTGCGGTGGCGCGCCGACGGGCGGATGGTACGCCGCGCCTCGCCCACCACCGGCCGGCCGGGGTTGACGGTGACGGTGTTGGCGGTGGCGGTTGTGGATGTAGCGCCGCCGGAGCCATCGCCCGGGTCCGAAGTCGCCGTGGCCACCGTGCCGGGATCGCCTTCCCCCGACGTGGTCGCCGCCGCCACTTGCACCTCGGGCTCCGGAAGCGCGATCGCCTCGCCCCGGATCAGCGGATCGAGACTCGCCAACTGGACCGCCGGCTCGCGGTCGTCGGCGAAGCGCCGGGCGATGGCGCCCAGTTCGTCCGCCGCCGCCCGCAGCGCCGTGCCGTTGCCGGGCACTACCTGGACTCCGCGCACCACCGCCACCGCCGCGCCGATCTCCGGGATCTCGGCGATCTGGCCGATCTTCCGCAGCTCGAGAGTCGAGGTCTTGACCCGTCGGCCGACGGCGCGGGCGTAGGTGCCGGGCTCCGACGCTTCCGCTGCGGCGCGCAGTGCGTATTCGAGTTCGACCAGCCGGCCTAGGACATACATCGGCCGCTTCTCCGGCGCCGTGTGCTCGCGGTTCTCGGTGCCGTCGCCAGTCAAGAAGGACTGCAAGAAATTGTGGCGGATGTCGCCCTGGGACCACTCAACCAGCTCAAAGCCGGAGCTGCCGGTGGTGTGGCCGCCGATGTTCACCAGCTTTTCGTTCGGCACCGTGTGGCAGCCCATGCAGCTCGTTGCGACGCCGTAGAGATCCGACGGTCGGCGCATGCCGGCGGCGCGGCTGGCGGCGATGCGCTCTAGGCGGTGTTCGGCCGGTTCCGTGGCGTGGTCGAACCCCGAACCGTAGTCGTTGTGGAGGTCAATCCAGTCGCGGCCGGCGCCGTGGCAGGACTCACAGGACACTCCGGAGACGGCCCGCAGTTGATCGTTCCGCACCTCTGGCGTGTAGTGGCACTGGAGGCACAGGCTGTCGCGCTTCATCAGTCGGAATCCCATCTTCTGGGCGATCGCCTCGGCGGCTTCGGTGCGGTGCAGGGTCTTGAAGCCGGTGGCGTGGGGGGTCTTCTTCCACACCTCGAACTCCGAGATGTGGCATTCGCCGCAGGCCTCGGCGGTGACGATCTTCTCCGGCGGTTCGCGGGTGAACTCCTCGTCGCCGGTGACCTGGCCCCACAGCGCAATGGGCGTCCCAAGGGCGACTAAAACGCCTGCACCTCGCAACCACGGAGATCCCCGCCGGTGGGATTTCCGGCGGGCTGAAGGGGGCACGAGCGCCTGGCTGATCAAAACTTGAGAAGCACCTCGAAGCGACCGCCGAAGAGTTCCTCGTCGGAGCCGCCGGGGTCGCGGCGCAGGCCGGCGAAAGCCTCCGTCCGCAGGACGAAACGGCGACCGACGGCGGCTTGGTAGCGGCCGGTGGCGGCGATCGCATCGGCGATGGAGGAATCCGTCCCCACTCGTGCCCCGACCTCGACGATGAGCTGCTTGCGGGTGTGGTCGAAGAAGCGTTGATAGCCCACGGCGCCGCCGGCCACGTCCTGGGCCTGGCTCGATAGGGCGGCGCCGTAGCGCCCCAGGCCGACGGCGGCGAAGTTAATGCCGGCGCGCCCCAACGGCCCGCCGGTGGCCGGCCCGCGGGCGGCGGAGGTGAAGCGGTCCACCGCCAGAAAGGTGTTGAAGTACAAAAGGTCGTGGGTGTGATGGGGCGTGCGGGAAACCTCCGAGAACAGCAGCAAGCCCTCACCGGCGCTCACCGTCTCTTCGTCGGCGAGGGACCCGAGGAGGCGAAAAGACGTGTTGAACAGGCCGATGCGCTGGGTGAAGCTGACGCCGCCGGCGATCAGATCGCCGCCGGAGCGCAGAGCCCCGTTGCCCCGGGTGTCCGACAGCACCCAGGCGAGATCCGCGTCGATGGTCGAACGGCGTAGGTCGGCGGAGGTCAGCAGGGCGACGAGCTGCGCGTCGTCGTCCTCCGGATTGCCGCCCACCCCAGGGCGCCCGACATCGTTCCAGCCCCAGAAAAGCGTCGCCCGGAAGTTCGAGGACCTGGCCGGCTGCAGGGTGTTGCGGGTGACGCCCACGCCGTCGATGGCGTCGTTGATCAACAGCCCCTCCTGGAACAGCAGCGGCTGGCGGCCGACGGAGAAGCCGACGTCCGTCGGCGAAAAGTCGTCGCGCGACAGGTTGGGAAAGATCTCGCCGAAGTCGCCCTCGAAGAACAAGCTGGTGATCTCGCCGTTGAATTCGTCCGAGAAGTCGCTCTCGTCGACCCCCGGCAGATCCGATTCGAAGACGTAGGAGGTGAATCGGCCGTCCTGGTCCAAAGGCCGGAAGCCCACCACCAGCCGCTCCGTGCCGGAGAGCTGGAGGTTGGCGAAGAGATCGAGCCGGGTGGCGACCTCGCTCACCCGACCGGCCGGGTTCTCGAAGGTCTGGGCGGCGGTGCGCAAGGTTCCGAACACCAGCAGCGAAGGCTGCCAAACGGCGCCGGTGGGCAAGCGGAAGCCCGGCTTCAAGGTGCCGGAGCCGAGGAACGGCTCGCCCAGTTCGAGCAGCGGTTTGGGCCGCTCCGGCACATTCTCGACCCGCAGAGGAATGCGCTCGTCGGTCAGCCGACTACTGTGGTGTCCGCCTTTCTTGCCGTGATGGGCATCTTCTCCGTGCGCTTCGGCACCATGCCCGTCCTCGCCATGGGCGTCTTCCCCATGGCTGCCTTCCTCGCTGCCTTCCATCTCGGAGGGATGCTCCGCGGCGGAGTCTTCCTTCGGGGGATCGGTTTTCCTCTCGCCGCCGGCCGCACCCACGCCGTCCGCCGCCATGGGGACCGCAAGGAGCAGCGCCGCAAGCGCTGGGAGAAACAGGGGGCGCAGCGCTTTCAAGTGCGTCAGCCGCCCGGTCGGTCGAGTTCGATGGTGTGTTCGCGCTCCCACAGGGTGAGATGCCCGTCGACCACCCGCTCGGCCACTTCCCGGGCGCTCAAGCCGTAGTCGAAGCCCACGTCCTTGATCTCGTGGATCAGATTCACCGGGATCATGCCGGCCTTGATCTCGACGTGGACGGTGTATGGACCGCGACCGTCGAGGGCTGACGCCGGCACCTTGTACTCGGCCCAGCGGCTACCCAAGGGTTCGATGTTCTGCTTGTGCTTGCGGGCGCCCCGCGGCCGGCCGGTGAGAATGGTGGAGGAGGTGGAAGGGCGCAGGAAGGGCAGCGGATCCGGCGAATAGTTGACCGCCAGCACCTGCTCCCGTTCGCCCCCCCGCACCATGCGGGTGATGAACTTCGACTGCAGGCTGAACAGCTGCCGATCGAGCGGCAGCTCTCCGTTGTGGACGTACAGCGAGTGACTGTCGCGCACGTCGCCGTTGGGGTCGAGGTCGCCGGACTCGAAGACCACCCGGCCGTCGGCGTCGCGCACGGTGGTGTGCAGGAACACCAGTCGTTCGGCGTCGAATCCGGTGGGCACGCCGTGGCCGTCGGTGCCGTTCTTCACTTCCACCCGGAAAGCCAGGCCCTTCGCGTCGGCCCTGTCGACCACCAGCTTGCCGAGCTGGTAGCCGGCGCGCAAGATCTCGCGACGTTGTTCGTGGGCCTCGGCCAACAGCGCCTGGTTGTCGTTCAAGATGTCGCGGGCGTCATAGCGGTCGTCGGCGGCCCGCCAGCGGTCCGGGAACTCGTAGGCCTCCGGCAGTTCCGCTTCGAAGGCATCGGTGCCCCAACCGGCTTCGTGATCGAAGGTCAGCCACTCGCGCAACGTCGCCAGCTCCGAAGCCTGTGGGTTGTGCGGGAAGATCCCCGGGTGGACCACCGAATAGTCCGGGCCGATGAACATATGATCGGTCCGCTTGCGGATCGCCGTCGCCTTGCCGCCAACCACCGCCGCCGGTCCCTGGGCATAGCCCGAATCGACTCCCGGTACGGTGCTCATGTGGCAGTCCTGGCAGGAGGTGCCGTTCTCCGCCGCCGGCGAGGTCTTGAATTCGCTGAACGCCTCCTCCAGGCGGAATCCGTTGACCAGATTCACATCGTGGCAGGTGGCGCATAGGCCGGAAGTCGAAATTTGGAAGAACTTCTCCGACCGGGTGTGGATCGCCCGCCCGGCGCGCCCCCGTTCGGTGTTGACCCGGAACTGGTCGCTCTCGATCACCCGCTGGAGCTCGTCGTTGCCGCTCGGGCCGTAGACCGGTTCGAAAAGATCGCCCTCGACGATCGCCAGCCGGCCGGAGAGCTTGCCGTAGGGCTGGTTGATGCGATGGCACACCACGCAGGTCACTCCCTCGCGGGAGGTTGGGTGGCGGTCCAGGTTGCTGATGAACTCCGGTTCGCCCAAATTCATGCCCACCGGCGTGTGGCAGCGGATGCAGAAGTCGCCGTTGGTGCCGTTGGTGAGCTTCAGGATGGTGCCGTGCATGGCGTTGAACACCGGGCTCATCTGGGCATAGGCATGTGGCGAAACGGACCACTCGCGGTAGTGATCCGGGTGGCACGTTGCGCAGGTGGTGGCTGCCGGAAAGCGGTTCTCCAGGAACAGCGCCGCGTGCTCCTCATCGGCGCTCAAGGAGGCAGCCTCGCCGGATTCCGGCGGGACCTCCCCTACGGTTGGGGACTCAATCTCGGAGCTGGGTTCCTGCGGGGTGGCGCGGGCGCTCACCTGCGGACTGCCGAAGGCGATCAAGATCCCTGGCATGGCCAGGGCGGCGACCATCCATAGGCGCGGCGAACGAAGAGACATCGGGTCCCTCTCTTTCAGGCGGTCCGCCAAGCCGCTGCTTCGGAAACCGTCGTCGACTTCGAGGAAACGGTGCGAGGCAGACTTAAAGTAATTACTCCCAGCAACTTAGCAGATCTCGTCAGCCGAGGCAAGGCGCCTGTAGAGGATCCTGGCGTCGAGTTTTTGTCGGCCGAACACCCAGCTCAGCCTGCTAACCCAGCGGACTCAAATAGATAGGCGCAGCGGAGCGGGAGAGCCGTGGGTCGAAGCGGAAGTGAATGGGCGGATGCGAGAAGTCCAGGGGGGAGGGGTTACGGTCAGGTCGGCGTCACGACGCAGGGACGCCGGGATGGATGCATCGGCTGCCCCTCCGGCCTTCAGGTGGACGATTGCCCCCAGGAGCGCGAACTCGCCGGAGCGAGGGCGGTATGCGAGCAGTTCGCCGAGTACCAGTCAGTGGGAAGACAATCTCCTCGCAGATTGATCCATATAATATATTTCACAGAATATCTGTAGTTTATCAATATAAGGCAATCCACTCGAGTGGGATTGAGGCCGTCGGAAGGGCGGTGTTCAACGATCGGGGAAGGTGATTCCTGGCGAAGGTCCTGAGCTTTGAGAATCTGTATCTTGACGAGGTGGCCACCGAGGCTGCATAATCTTTAGTGCGCTCCTAATTCTTCAATTCAATTAAGACGATAAGTGTGCGGCGCGCATAGGGCTCCTCACGCGTCACACCGATAACTAGAGATTATCAGTATGTCTTCGTCGTACGAAGAACGACCTACCATTCTGTACGTCGCAGCGAATCCGACGGGTCCAGAGAGCCTGCGTTTGGATGTAGAATTTCGAGAAATCCAAGAGAGTCTGACTCGCACAAGAAGCCGATTGCGCCTCCAACAGAGATGGGCTACTCGAACGATGGATCTAAGGCGCGCGCTTCTGGAGCATCAACCCGAGTACTTGCACATCTCCGCGCATGGCAATGACGACGGCCTTGTGTTGGAGGACGACGATGGAGTTGCGAAACTCGTCGATCGTGACGCGCTCGCTGATCTCTTTTCTCTCTTCTCGCCAGGTCTCAGGTGCGTTCTACTGAACTCGTGTTACTCGGCAGACCAAGCGTCTGCCATAGCTCAATCGATAAAATATGTCATCGGGACGACCAGCGCTGTCCGAGATCGAACAGCCAGTGCATTCTCGGTGGCATTTTACGATGCGATCGCTAACAACAAAGACATTGGATTTGCTTTTGAACTAGGAAGAACCGCTGTCGCTCTTGAAGGAGCGGGGAACGCCGACCTATTCACTCTGCACCGACAACGAACAACGGGCCAGTACCAAGACTGGCCCAGTATCCCGGAGAATGGACAGTTATTCGGTCGCGACCAAGAACTGAGAATTCTTGAGCGTTGGGTTCATGAAGACGACGTACGACTCCTGCTGGTTCTGGGGTTCGGGGGAATAGGCAAAACAAGGCTATCGGCCCGATTCGGTAGGGGAGGACTGGGCAAGACAAGTCTTGCAAGAACCTACGCGAAAAACGCCCAGTATAGTTTCGACAAGGTCATCTGGCGGTCCTTGGTCGGCGCACCCACAGTAGAGGAATTAGTGGAGAGCATCCTGGCCGGTGTAAACCACTGGAGTCCGGAAGCCGACGAGACTTCAAGGAGTCGCAGCTCTGTGGAAGACCTTGCCGACTGCTTGAAGTCCGAAAAAATACTGCTGATCCTCGACAACTTTGAATCCGTCATGTCTTCCGGTGACGTTGAGACTACCGGGGCCTCGTCCAGCTCCTTCTCTCGTCTGATTCTAACCCTGGGCCAACTTGAGCATAGGGGCTGCGTGATTCTCACCAGCAGGGAGAAGCCCAGGCAGATTGAGAAGTTGGAGGGAGATAACAGACCGGTGCGGACGCTATTGCTCAGGGGGTTGGATGTCTATAACGGAAAGAAAATCTTCGAAGAGATCGGAAAGTTCTCCGCCAGCGACCAAGAGTGGAGGAAGTTGATTGAGTTCTATGATGGAAACCCCCTTGCTTTGGAGCTCGCCGCGCGTCATATCCAGTCTGTCTATCGGGGCGACATACGAGAGTTTCTCAACCAAGCAGAGTTGACCATACTGGACCTGGAGTCACTCTTGAATTGGCATGTATCGCGCCTTTCGAAGATGGAGCTGGAGGTTCTTTATTGGCTTGCGATTGATCGTGAGCCGGTTGCTCTGCCAGAGCTTCGAGATGATCTTCTCTCATCGGATGCAAGGAAGCAACTGGCGAGCACGGTTCATACCCTTCAACGACTCATGCCCCTGGAAAGAAAGCGGCTTCGGATTGGGCTCCAGCCGGTTCTACTCGACTATCTCACGCGTAGGTTTGTCCAGCAGATTGGCGATGAAATTCGGCTCAGTCCATCTTGGGTAGGTCGCTTCATCGGCCGGAAGTTGGCCAGTGAAGTCAAGAGAGAATTTGCCGACGACTCATCATTCGACTTGCTCCGAAGGTTTGCCTTGATCAAATCGACTAGTAAGAGCTATGTTCGACGAAGTCAGCGCCGGCTCATTCTGCGCCCCATTGTTGAGTGGTTCGAGGAGCAAGGTCTTCTCCGCGATGAATTGTCCAGCCTGCTTGTAGACTTGTTGGGTCAATGCCGAGAAGAAACGAGAGAGGATTATGTGGCCGGGAATCTGATCTCTCTCTTAATCGAGATTCTTGGCGACCTGTCGAATCTTGATCTGTCCCATCTGGTGGTGCGGCAGGTTGACTTCCAATCGGTTGACCTGCGGAATACCTCTCTTGCTTACTCAACGCTGAGACAGGTTCGCTTTCGGAGCCAGTTTGGACACATTCACTGCGTCGCAATGACATTGGACGGTCAGACTCTAGCCTGCGGCGACACGAAGGGCGTGATCCATCTCTGGAAGGTCGAAGACCAAGAGCCACTGGCGATGCTCGAAGGCCATGTCGGCTGGATCCGGTCGGTAGAGTTTTCGCCTGATGGTCGATTCCTAGTCAGCGCCAGTGAGGATCAAACCGTCCGAGTCTGGGCACTGAGGGACTATTTCTGCGAAGCCACTCTGATTGGGCATCAGAGCTGGGTCAACTCCGCTGTCTTCGATACGAGCGGAAGACATGTTGTCAGTGGAGGAGAGGATGGAACGGTTCGAGTTTGGGAGTGGCGAACGGGTACATGTTTAAAGGAGTTCGGCCCCTTCGGAAGTAGGACCAGGGCGGTCCAGGTAATCCCCGGAGCGTCTAAAGTGATTTCAGGAAGCAGTGACGGCACGATACGGGTGATCGACCTTCAAACCGGGCAGGTTGAGCGCCATATTGAGGGTCATTCTGACTGGATCTCTTCCATAGATCTGGATAAGGAGGGCGCCACTCTTGCCACTGCAGGTTTTGATTGCTGTGCTCGCCTCTGGGAACTTAGCTCGTCCCGATTGGTTTGCGAGTTTAGGGGGCATTCGAGTTGGATCTGGGACGTGACTCTTAGCCCTGATCGAGATCTCTTGGCGACTGCTAGTAGAGACAGAACCGTCAAAATCTGGTCCACGAGTAGCGGCGACTGCGTGAACACCATTGGCAATGCGCACGACGGAACGGTACGCGCCCTGAAATTCTTCCCCAATGGAGATAGGCTCGCATCCGTCGGCCAAGATCAGGCCCTTAAGATCTGGGATGTGCACGACGGTTCCAAGATTGGCTCACTGCGCGGGTACTCCAACTCTATTTGGTCTATCGTGCCTGGAACAGAGAGCGGTTGCATCCTGAGCGGAGGTGACGATGGGATCGTGCGAAAGTGGAATATTGATACTGGGGCCTGCCTAGAGAGTCGAGGATCGCACCGTGGACGCATTTGGGCTCTTTCAGCAACTCACGGCCTTGTTGTCAGCGGCGGTAGCGACAAGCGCTTGAAGATCTGGACCGAAACTGATGTCGTCGAGGTCGCTCGAATAAGGGCACACGACGACTGGATTCTATCGGTCGATCTGAGCACCAGCGGAAAGTTGCTGGCCACCGGGAGTTCCAACAGAGATCCCGTTGTCAAACTGTGGAGCACTCACACCGGGAAGCTCGTTAGCGCCTTTCATGGTCACGAAGACAGAGTGCATGGTGTCGCTGTTTTCGAGAAGGAAGGCCTCTTGGTCAGCTCCGGTGACGACTCATCCGTTCGCTTCTGGTCTATGGACGAGCGATCCGAGGTTTTCAGAGTTGAACTCGACTTTGACGGCGTTAGGGGAAAGCTCTCGCCATTCGCAGTGGCTAAGAGCAGCAGACTCTTTGCGGTCGCGACTTCGTCAGGGCTCGCGATCTGGGATGTCGTTCGGCGCATTGAAAGCCTTACGATTTCTCCGGTTTCCGGAGTCCCAACTGCCGTCATGTTCGATGCCCTGGGGAAGAAGCTTTTTCTTTGCACCTCCTCGGGCACCCTTGAGGCGTGGGATCTGACAAGTGGCGAGGTGGATCTTGTGATTCGATCCCCACGGAACGTCTATCAAGCAGTCTGCCCAGTCGGAAATGGCGATTCGCTGTGCGCGAGTACGGCGACAGGGGAACTCGACATTTTCGAACTAGAGACCGGCAACCTAGTTAAGACGATGATCGCTCCAAGGCCTTACGAGGGACTGAGGCTCAAGGGCAGCAAGGGCCTCACGAGAGGGCAACAATCTGTGCTCTATGCGCTCGGCGCGACGAGCGAGGAGTAGATCAACTGGCGAGGATGACTCGGCTCAAGGAACTGGCTCTCAACCCCCTTGATGAGCGAAGAGAACCGGTTAGAAAGACCCTCTTTAGCCAGCGGTCAGTCCCATCAAATCTAGGTTTGAATCGGGGGCGGCCATGCGCCACTCGGTAGTTGTCAATGAATAGAGCGTCACCGGATTCGAGTGCTATCCCAATCTGGGCATTACAGAGGCTAGCTTCAAGCTTCTTCAAGGCCTCAGCGGCCGCTTGATCACCTGGTACCGCTGATTGTCGGTTGGCATTGAATCTGAAGTAGGGCTGCTTTCGGTCTCCGAAAAGGATGCTCGTCGGGGCAGACGGTTGTGGAGCATCGTGCGCGACATTGACGCCCACGATGAAGCGGTGTTCGAATAGAATATCTTTCTCGTGCTCGTTAAGTTCTACATCCAGTATGGTGGAGACAACGGTGGGTACCAAGCCATGGTTGCGTAGACAGATGAGCCCGAGGTACTCAGGTGCATTGGGGTGAAAGGCGTCCTCGGTATGTAAGCTAAAGTCGATTCCAGAGCCCGATCCTGACGCCTCCGACAGCTTGTCCTTTTGGGGGAGGATGTCTGTGATGACAGATCCCCCCTGGTGACTGCTCCAACCAAATAGTTCTCCAACGAGACAAGCCAGTAGGCACTGGATCACTTCGACGGCTCTCACCTCTTTGGATTGTGGCTTGGCCGGGATTTCGACCGGAGTCGGCGGTATCTGGCCTGGCTCGTAGGGAAGGTTGCGCAACCGAATCCAGGGCGCGGTTTCTTCACGCTTGAACCGACGCAAGGCTCTCCGGATCCTCTCGGGTAGACTTCCGGAAGCGACCGCGACTTCATCCATCCAGTCATCTCTTTTCCATTGAGTTATTCTTGACGTTATCTCCTTTACTTTCGTCTCAATTTCCTTTCTTTCCTCAGGAGTTAGAACCAGATCGAATTTCCTGCTCACTCTATGTTCTCCCTGTTGTCTGGATCTCGATGGTGCAGAAATAGAAGTCATCCCGATCAAGGATGAAGTTGGGCGAACCTTCCTGGAAATAGGAGAGCCAGCGGGAGTGATTTCCACTGGACATCAAGGGTCGGGCTCGGCGTCCCATCCATTCAGCTTTTTCTGTTAGGTAGTTTCTGGCATCAGAACTCAAGGGTGCCAGGAACTGGACGGCGCTCGTCTTGGTCGAGATCCTTTGAAAGTCAGCAGCAAGAAAGAGGCCGTGAAGCCTTTGGCCAAAAAAATTTCGAAGGGGCGTGCCGACCTGAGACTCGAGTGATCGGGCAACCCCTAGTTGAACCTCGAAAAGCAAGTCTACGGGCACTGGGTGAAAGATCGTCACTGAGTTGTTCCAATGCCTCGCTACGACCCTTCCTCCCGGTCGGGCGACTCGCTTCTGTTCGTAGAGGGCCTTCAAGGGGTTGGCGGCGTAGGCGAGTCCATTGCTAAAGAATATGCAATCGAACGATGCTGATGGAAACGGCAGTTCTTGAAAATTGGCCCTGACAACAGTCGTTGGCGCTCGAGGTGGCCTCTCGCGAAGCCTTCCCTTTCCGTAGGCGAGCAACTCCATGCTTAGGTCCAAGGAGTAGAGACGTCCTGAAGGTCCGATCTTGTCGGCTAGTAAATTCGTCCATAGACAGGGACCACAAGCGACGTCGAGGACATCACTGTCTGGTGCAATTCCTAGGTCATTGACAACTCCAATGCGGTCAAGTTCCTTGGCACCGTGATGGGCAAGCAACCATTCGAGAGAGGCCAGCTCTAGGGGCTTTGGGACCGGAATCATGGATTGCTGTTGCTCGATAATCTCTAGTTATGTTTTTCACAGCAATCTGGTTGAGACCTTCTCTCCATGGGTGGGGCGAGCTACGGGTTCGCTTCGGACTTCTTCCAGGCGCAGAGTCCGGTACGAGGATGAAACCGAAGTAGTGCGGCTTTCAGGTGTGACGGGCTGACATGCGTGTATCGCTGGGTGGTCGTGATGGAGGCGTGGCCGAGGAACTCCTGCACGATGCGGAGGTCGGCGCCGTTGTGGAGGAGGAAGGTCGCGGCGGTGTGGCGCAGCATGTGCGGTGTCACCCGGCGGGTGATGCCGGTCTCGCGGCACAGGGCGCTGAGCATTCCCGCGACTCCCTGGGTGGAGAGCGGATTGCGGCGGCGGTTGAGGAAGAGCGCCTCGGTGCTGGCGCTTTGCGCCACACGCTGTCGGTGGTAGGCGGTGATGGCCCGATAGCTGGTTTTCTCGGTCAGGAGTGCGAGGCGCTGGCGCCCTCCTTTGCCGCGGATGAGGATGGTTCGCTGGTCGAGGATCAGGTCGCCGAGGAGGATGCTGGTGGCCTCGCCGACGCGGATTCCGGTGGCGAAGAGGAGTTCCACGATGGCCCAGTTCCTCAGGGCGAGGAATCGCTTGTCGATTTCAGGCAGGAGACGCTGCGGGATGGGCTCGGCTCTGGCGCGCGCCTGGTGGAGGAGAGAGGACATTTCCCGCACCGTCAGAGTTCGGGTCAAGGGCTTCACCTTGCCGATGTCGAAACGCACCAGCCAGAGGGGCGAGCGCTCCAGCTCGCCTCGCCGGACCCAGTAGTTGAAAAACACTTTGAGCACCGCGAGTTTGCGGCGAATCGATGCCGGGGCCAGTCCCAGGGACTTGAGATCGCTCGCCCACGATTCCGCGTCGACCGGGCCGATGGAGTGCAGGGGGCGGACCGGTTCGACGTGAGCTGCGAATTGGTCGAGATCGCTGCTGTAGGCCGCGATGGTCCTCGGACTGCGGGCGTGAGTCGAAAAGTACCCTGCGAGGAATTGGTTTACCGCTTCCTGTAGATGCATTGAGCGCCCTCCGCAAGTTTCAGTAAGATATAGGTATGTAGCGATGAATCTTGCAAGGATAACCGCGCCCCGGTTGGATGGGGCTGGATCTCCGTTTGGCTTGCGAGAAGTCTGGAAGCGATAGGCGGGATGTTCGGCAGGCTCCGCACGGCCTGACGGTGGAAGAGCTACCCAGAGCGGAGGGAGGCTCGGGGAGTGGGTACACTCTTGCCCGTCCGTTGGCTTACGTTCATCTCCAGGACTGGAAGTCCGCCGCCAATGAGGGTGACTTGTGAGGGAAGGTCGCCGAGGACCAGCCAGCCGGCGTACTGACGCGTCCCGCGTCAGCTCGCCTTCGGCCCGCCATAGGACGCCTTGTGCACCCCATCGACCGCGCGACCGGAAGGGTCGGCGGCAGCGGCGAAGGAGGCGTCCCATTCCAATGCCGCCGGCGTCGAGCAGGCGATCGATTTACCTCCTGGGACCGTTGCGGCCGGTGCTGGGCCGGGGAAGAGCTCTTCGAAGGTCGAGCGGTACAGGTATCCCTCGGCGGTGGTCGGCGGTGCATGGTTGAAGCGCTCGGCTGCTGCGGCGAGATCTCTCTCGTCCACCACCCGCGCGGCATGGTCCCGCAGCCCGTCGATCCAGCCATAGCCCACGCCGTCGGAAAACTGCTCTTTTTGTCGCCAGAGGATCGATTCTGGCAGGACCCCATCGAAGGCGGCGCGAAGGAGGTGCTTTTCCATCCGTCCCGTGCGAACCATCTTCTCGATCGGGTCGAAGGCCATGGCCATATCGAGAAACTTGCGATCGAGATAGGGCACCCGTGCCTCCACTCCCCAAGCGGCCATCGCTTTGTTGGCGCGAAGACAATCGAACATGTGGAGGGCATCGAGCTTGCGCACGGTCTCTTCGTGGAAGGCGCGGGCGTCCGGCGCTTTGTGGAAGTAGAGATAGCCGCCGAAGATCTCGTCGGCCCCCTCTCCCGACAGGACCATCTTGATTCCCATGGCCTTGATGCGCCGCGCCAGCAGGAACATCGGAGTCGAGGCACGCACCGTCGTGACGTCGAAGGTCTCCAGGTGGTAGATGACCGAGCGCAACGCATCGAGGCCTTCCTGAAGGGTGAAGGTGAATGGATGATGGACCGTTTCGATCGCATCCGCCGCGAGCTGGGCGGCTTCGAGATCCGGAGACCCTGCGAGGCCGATGGCGAAGGAGTGGAGTTGCGGCCACCAGGCTTCCTCCCGTCCACCCGTCTCGATCCGGTGCCGAGCATGGCGCGCTGCTAAGGCGGCGATGAGCGATGAATCGAGCCCTCCGGAGAGGAGGACGCCGTAGGGAACGTCGCACATCATCTGCCGCTCCACCGCGGCATCGAGGGCCGAACGGAGCGAGGCTGCCTCGTAGGGCCGGCCTTCGACCGCAGTGAACTCACGCCACGAGGGTGCGTAGTACCGGGTCGGCGCGGCCATCTCGCGGGTCTGAAAGGAGCCCGGTGGAAACTGCTCGATGTGGTGGCAGACGCCGGTCAGGGCCTTCATCTCCGACGCAAAGAAACGCTGACCGTCCGCATCCTGGCCCGTGTAAAGCGGTACCACACCCACCGGATCCCTGGCGGCCAGCCAGCGACCCGACTCGCGATCGTGAAGCACGAAAGCGAAGATCCCGTTGAGGGTCTCCAGCCAGCGCACTGGATCCGCCGGCGATGCGGCGTGCAGAGCCAGAATCGGCTCGCAGTCCGAAGCCGTTTGGAACTCGTGGTGGGGCAGGTCGCGACGCAATTCCTGGTGGTTGTAGATTTCGCCGTTGACCGCTAGCACGTAGCGCCCGTCTGGCGACAACAGGGGCTGGGCGCCGCCGAGTGGGTCTACGATCGCCAACCGTTCGTGGGCCAGCACGGCGCGGTCGTCGGCGTAGATGCCGCTCCAATCGGGGCCGCGGTGCCGCTGCCGAAGGGACAGCTCGAGGGCGAGTCTGCGCAGAGACTCTGGGTCTTTGCGAATGTCGAGGATGCCGAGGATGGAGCACATGTTCGAACCTCCGTGTCCGACCCTTCGCCCGCGGACCCTAGAAACGGCAACGGCCCGCGGTAATGCGCGGGCCGTTTGGACTGTTTTCGCTACTCAGCGATCAGGAGCGGCCGCGCGCCCTCTTGAAAGTGGCGTTCGGATGGACCGTGGTCGCGTTCTCCTGGATGTAGCGCTGCATGGCGACCCCAGTATGGACCGACGGCCTGCGGTAGGTCAACGATGGGGACCGCTTGTTGGAGTCGACGTTGAGAGTGCTCTAGCCGGTGGTGGTCAGCGGCATCCAGTCCCCGTTGATCAGCACTCCGTGGATCGCCCGCGTGTGGCGGATGTCCGCCAGCGGATTGGCGTCGAGCAGCACCAGGTTGGCGCGGCGGCCGACCGCTACGGTTCCGAAATCGTCCGCTGCCGCGAAGTAGGTGGCGGCATTGACGGTGGCGGCGCGGAGGGTCTCGTAGGGGGTGAGTCCCGCTTCGACAAACAGCGCCAGTTCTTCGTGGATCACTTCGGCGCGGTCGTCGGTGCCGGTGAGGAGGCCGGCGCCGGCATCGTGCAGGGCCTTGACCAGGGCGAGACGGTTGGCCTCCCCCAGGGCTCGCAGGGCGGGGTCGTTCCAGGCTTCTTGGGCGACCGGCGCGGTCAAATAGTGGTTCTTGCGCCACAGGGTGGGGCAGTTCCAAACCCCGGCTTCGGCGGTCAGCTCGGCCAGCTCCCTGAGCTTGGCCGGATCGATCTCGACGGCGTGGAACAGCGGTTGTGGCGCCCACTCACCGGCGAGGCTCGAGGTCTCCGATTCGAGTTCCCAGAAGTAACCGTAGAAGTGTTCGACCGAGGACATGCCCCGCTCGATGGAGTGGTGCAGACGGACCAGGTCGCTGACATGGCCGATGACCGGCATGCCGAGAGCCGCGGCCTCGGCGGCGATCCCGTCGAAGGCGTCCTTGGAGAGCAGGCTATAGACCTTCACGTAGTCAAATCCCGCGGCCGACTGTTCGCGGACCGCGGCCCGGCCTTCGGCGGCGGTTTCGACCAAGCGGTGGGAGGGGAACAGGTCGCTGCTGGTGAGGGGCCGTCCGGTGGTGTAGAAGAGCGGCCCGGAGTGCTCCCCGGCCTCGAGCGCCTCGCGCAGTCTCAGATGGTCTGGGTCGCCCGCCATGTTGCGGATGACGGTGATGCCCTGGTGCAGGTAGTCCTGCGGCAGGTGGCCGTCCTTCCGCCGCAGGTGGGCATGCATGTCGGACAACCCAGGCATCAGGAAGCGGCCGCTGCCGTCGATCTGCAGGGCGTCTTCGGGAATATCGACGGAGTCGCTGGGTCCGAGGGCGGTGATTCGCTGGCCGACGATGAGAACGGTTTGATGGGGCAGCACAACTTCGCGGTCCATCGGCAGCACCGAGACGTCAACGATCGCCACGGTGGAGCCGGATCGCGGCGGAGAGCCGCCGCCCCATGAGCCCGCCTGGTTCTGTTCCGAGAAGTTGGTGCAGGCCGCGAGCGCGGCGAGGACGAGGAGAGTGGACAGTCTGCGGATCATTCGGTGCCTCCCTGAGGTGATTGGGTGATGGCGGCATCGCCTGATCTCGAAGCTACTCCTCCGTCTTGGCCAAGATGTCTCCAAACGTTTTCTGCGACATTTCGCGCCGCGCCTGGCCCGGAGTGATGCCTCTCTGGCCCTTGAAGGCGCTGTGGAAAGCGGACCTCGAACGGAATCCGACCTCATAGGCGATGTCTTCGAGGGTCAGGTGCCGTTTGCCGGGATCGGTGAACAGCCGCTCGGCCTCGACCAGCCGGTACTGGGTCAGGAGTTCCGGGAAATTGCTGCCCAGCTTGTCGTTGACGACCTGCGAGAGGTGCGCCCGCGGCACCTTCAGGCGGGCGGCCAGGTCAGCGAGGGTCAGGTTCTCGTTGAGGTAGGGCCGGTCTCGCTCCATGGTTCCCAGGAGTCGTTCCTGAATCTCCTCGGCACTTTGCGGGGTCAGGGTCGAGGTCGCGTATTTGGTGCGGGTCGAGCGGGGTTCATAGCCAGCGAACAGCCTCGACTGACGGAAGGCGACCACGGAAAAGACGCAGAGCAACAGCGTCGCGGTGAGCGGCACGAGATCGACCAGCCACGGAACGTCGCGGAACAGAAAACGGATGACCTGGGCGATGTGGATGACCATGAGAGCCAGGACGAGAGCCTTCAGAACGCGGCGGTGGAAGACCAGCGCCCGGCCCTCGCTTCGTCGGCTCCACACCCTCAAGGCGACCGCCGTGGTGTAGGCCGCACCGTAGATCATCAGGCTCAAGATGGGTGGTAGCCATCGCCAGGAGGTCCAGCCTAGAGTGAAGGCCAGCAGGTAGGCCACCCAGGCGGACACCGGCAGGAAGTGGATCCACCAGGGAACTCGCCGTTTGGCTCCGAGCACCGTCGTCGCGTACTTCCAGAGAACCGGAGGGAGCAAGAGGGTGGCTGTGTACTCCACCAGGATGGGGAAGATCGAATCTCCGAACAGGCCGCCGTGTTGGCCGGTGATGGTGAGAACGGCCGTCGAGAGAATGAGAAGTCCCAAGCCGATCAGTCGGTTGGGCGATTGCCGGGCTCCCCGCAGCGACAGGATTGCGCCCGCCAAGATGAAGCCCTGGAGAGCGCCAAGGAGACCGAGGATGGTGATCATCGGCGGAAGGTTCCGCCGTCGAGATGCTCCGCGGCGGGCAGGAGGTAGCACGAATCGCTGCGATCCATGACCCTGATTCTCGCCGTCCCCGTGGCGGCGGGCAACCGTGGGTACCACCCAGGCTGTCGTCCCGCCGGCGACTGTCGCTCGATTCGAGAAAGTGCTCGACCGAGCGCAAGTATTTGTCGCGTGCCGTGTTTCTCCGGGTAGAAAGGCAATCCGAATGGCACTGAAACTCGACAAGCTCCGGGCTCTTTCTCTCTCGCTAGTTCTCCTGTTGGCGCTACCGCTCACGGCTGAGTCGCAGGTTCGGGCTTTTCCCTGGCAGGAAGCCGGGCTGACCGAACGACAGGCGGCGGCGCATCTGCTGGACCGATTCGCTTTTGGCGCGCGCCCCGGCGATATTGACCGGCTGGTGGAAATGGGGCTCGAACGCTGGTTCGAGCAACAGCTTGCGGGAACCGTCTCGGAAACCAAGCTGCCGTCGCTGCTCGCCGATTTGGAAAGTCTGTCCCTGGCCCAAGGCGAGATCCTCGAGCGCTATCCGAACCCCGGTTCTTTGCTGCGTCAGCGCCTGCGCGACGGCAAGATGGATGAGGACTCCCCGGATGCCGGTGAACGGGAGATCCTTCGGCGCGAGTACCGCAACGCCCTGCGTGAGGAGGGGTTGCGTTCCCAGCGTGAATTGGTGGCAGATCTGTATCGCCAGAAGCTCTACCGCGCGGTCTATGGCGAGAACCAATTGCACGAGGTGTTGACCGAATTTTGGTTCAACCATTTCAATGTTTCGCTGGCCGACAATGACGTTCGCTCCTTTGTCATGACCTACGAACGCGACGCCATCCGGCCTCATGTGGTGGGTGAATTCCGCGATATGTTGGAAGCGACCGCCAAACATCCCGCGATGCTGCTGTACCTCGACAATGCGCGTTCGGTGGCGCCGGAAGGGGCGCGCACGACTTTCAGTGCCGAGCGCTATCGCCATCGGCTTCGCGGCGGGCGCCGAGGGGCCGGCGGCGGGCGGCGCGGAGCCGGTCGTCTTCGGTCCGGTGGACCGGCGGCCGCCATGCGCCAGGATCCGGAGCTTGCAGCCCGCAGGCCGCGAGGGCTCAACGAGAACTACGCGCGCGAACTCTTGGAGCTTCACACGCTGGGGGTCGATGGCGGCTACGACCAGGACGATGTGGTCGAGGTCGCTCGCGCCTTCACCGGTTGGACCCTTCTACCCCAGGGAAGGCTGGCCGACGATCGTGTCCGTCAACGCATTGCCCAGGCGCGGCGCCTGCCGCCCGATGCCGGTTTTGTCTTCGAGGGCGAGTTCCTTTTCCGGGCCGACGCTCACGATGCCGGTAGCAAGCGAGTGCTGGGTCAGAAGCTCCCGGCCGGGCGCGGTATCGAGGATGGGCTCGCCGTTCTGGACCTGCTCGTCGCGCACCCGGCGACGGCGCGCCACCTGGCCCACAAGGTCGCGGTCCGGTTCGTCGCCGACGAGCCTCCGGAAGAACTGGTGGCGGATCTCGCGGCAACCTTTGGCCGCACCGAAGGCGAGCTCGCGGCGGTGATGCGCGACCTGGTCTATCACCCGAGCTTCTGGTCTCCGGAGGCTCGGCAGCGCAAGATCAAGTCTCCCTTCGAGCTGGCGGCGTCGGCCTTGCGAATACTCGACGCCGAGATCGAGGATCCCCGCGGGGCGCTTCAATGGGTGGTCGAGAGCGGTCATCCCATCTATGCCTACCAGGCTCCAACGGGATTCCCGGATCGGGCGGAGCACTGGGTCAACACCGGTTCGCTGCTGGCCCGCATGAGCTTTGGACTGGACTTGGCGGGCGGTCGAATTCCGGGAGTCCAATTCGATCTCGGGGCGCTCCTCGATCATCGTGAGCCGGCGTCCGCGGAGGAGGCGTTGGTGGCCTATCTCCCCCTGCTGCTGCCAGAGCGCGAAGGGGCTTCGACCCTCGATCACCTGCTGCCGGTGGTGCGGGATCCGTCCTTCGCCGACAAGGTGGCGCAGGCGGCCGAAGGCTCGCCGGCCCGTGGAGGCATGACGATGGATTGGGTCGAGCCCCGTTCCTCGTCTTCGCGCCCCCTGGCGACTCCTTCGGCTCCTGATGCCACTTCCTACGTGGTGGGCTTGATTCTTGGCTCACCGGAATTCCAAAGGCGATGAAATTCGATGCGTAAGCTGCCAGACGACAACGTGATGTCCGAGCGTGAAGGCCTGAAGCGGAGGGCCTTCCTGAAGGCCGGCGGATTGGCTTTGGTCTCCCTTGGCGTCGGTCCGAGTTTCTTGCATCGAGCTGCTTGGGGGGCGGCCGGAGCGCAAGCGTTCCGGCGCCGCAAGGTGTTGGTGACCATCTTCCAGCGCGGTGCCATGGATGGCTTGATGGCGGTTCCGCCGGCGGAAGATGCCAATCTGCGCCGGCTACGTCCGCGCCTCGCGATGTCGCTGGCACGGAACGCTGGGCCGGAGGGAGCCCTCGATCTCGGGGTAGGGTTCGGTCTCCATCCGGCGTTGGCTCCGCTCGAGTCCTACTGGAAGGATCGTCGCTTGGCGATCGTCCACGCGGTAGGTTCTCCGGACGCGACCCGCTCCCATTTCGATGCCCAGGACTACATGGAGTCCGGTACGCCGGGCCGCAAAGGAACGCCCGACGGTTGGCTCAATCGGGTGGTCGGACAACTCGGCCATGAGGCTTCCCCTTTCCGCGCCGTGTCGCTGACCAACGCCATGCCGCGTTCCCTCTATGGGGACGAGCCGGCGTTGGCGGTGGCGGATTTGCGCCGCTTTCGGGTCGACTTGCCGGAAACTGCCGGGGTTGGTGAGGTGGCCAGTCGAGGCTTCGAGTCGCTCTACGCGGAAACCTCCCAACGTCTCCTCCAGGACACTGCCCAAGACACCTTTGAGGCGATGGAGACCCTCGACAAACTCGATGTCTCGCGCTACCGGCCGGCCCGCCAGGCGCGATATCCGCGCAGCCCGCTGGGGCGCGCCTTGCAGCAGATCGCCTTCTTGATCAAGTCCGATGTCGGCCTCGAAGTGGCCTTTGCCGAATCAGGCGGTTGGGATACTCACGTCCAACAAGGGACGGCGCAGGGTTCCTTCGCACGCCGAGCCGGGGATCTCGCGCAGTCGATCCACGCCTTTTGGACCGATCTGGGAACCTACCGGGACGACGTCACTCTGATGACCATGACCGAATTTGGGCGTACCGTTGCAGAGAATGGATCCGGCGGCACGGATCACGGCCATGGCTCGTGCCTGTTCATCCTCGGCGGCGAAGTCGACGGTGGCCGGGTGCACGGAACATTCCCGGGACTCGATCGGGATTCCCTCTACGAGGGTCGGGACCTGCCGGTAACAACGGATTTTCGAGCCGTTTTCTCCGAGGTGGCCGGTCACCACCTGCGCATCGCCGATCGCTCGACTCTCTTTCCAGGCTGGTCGGGGAAGGGATTGCCTCTGTTTTTGCGGGGGTAGTTCGGCCGAGGGTGTCGTCGGAACGCACGCTCGCCGGCAGATCCTCTGCCAGCGAGCCTGACGCATCTAACCTAGATCAGGGCTCTTTCGGCTCGAAGCCGTCGCAGATCGCAGCAACCCCCGATGGCTGGGCGGCGATTCCTTGGCGACTGGGGAGGGCTGGGTCTCCGAACTGCTACGTTGTTGCAACGTCCGCTCTCGAGATCTGACAGAGAACCAAAGTAAACAGAACCAACCGCTGGCGTCTCTTCACTGCAATGGACCATGAACAGCTATCCAAGAGGGTGGAGGAGGCGCAGGCAGGCGATCCTGAGGCTTTTGGGGAGCTTGTCCTGGCGACCTGGGAATCCTTGGTGGCCTTGGCGCGAGTGACTCTGGCCGAGCGCTCTGGTGAGGCAGAGGATGTTGTGCAGGACGCCTATCACCAGGCGTGGATTGCCCTACCGCGATTGCGCAACCCTGGCGCTTTTCATGGTTGGTTGCAGCGTATTACGGTGCGACGAGCCTTGCGGTACCTGAGCAAGGAGCCGCCTCGCAATGCGAATGTCGAAGCCCCGGTAGCGTCGCCAAACCAGTGCGATGGAGACTTGGAAAGGGCCCTCGGTGAGCTGGCTCCGCGCCAGCGAGCGGTGCTTTACCTCGGAGAAATTCGAGGGCTATCGGACCGGGCGATTGCAGCCTCTCTCGGGATCGGAGTGAGCACGGTACGAGTTCACCGGCAGCGGGGGAGGCTCCGGTTACGCCAACTGCTGGATGGAGGCCACAAGAATGGTGGACCAGAAACGGTCAGAGGATCCTCTTGAACACCTGCGTCGGTGGAGTGAGGTTGCGCCCTCGATGTCAGCTCAGGAAGCGGCGCAGCGGGTGCTGCAGCGCTTGCCGCCCGGCCGTTCCCCACGCAGGCCGCAACGTCGTTCACTTTGGTGGTGGTCTGCAGCCGCTTTGATCGGAGTTGCCCTCTGGTTGAGCCGACCGGTTGACCGATTGGGCAACGATGTTCCATCGGGTAGGGCGTCGGGCTCGATGCCTTCGGCGCCGGATACCGAAAGCACGGTGGTGGTGATGACTTTGGATTCCGGTACCACCCTTTACTTCAGTCCCCATCTACAAGGAGAGGCGGATGGCCAAGAAACTTTTTAGCTCGTGGATTTTCGTTTTGATGCTGTTGTCGGGGTCGGCCTGGGGACAGGAGCCACTCGCTGCGGTCGAAGGGTCGCCTTCGGTGGGGAAATACATTCTCCGCTGGGCACTGCTGCAGGGCCAAAGAGATCTCGCTGAATCGAACGAGCCTGCCTCCAACCCAGGGGGAGAGGAGCTGCTCGACTGGGACTTTCGGCGAGACGATCGCGAGTTGATCGAGATCTTCCGGTTGGCCTCTGTGGAGACGCTGCAGCAGGGCGTACACAGGATCTCCGGCGCGGAAGACGATTTCTCGATAACGGTTGGCAAGGGAGCGAACCGGATCAGGATTGAAGGCTCTGTCGTGATCGAATCGAGAGAAGATTCTCGGGAGGCCCTCCGGGTGGCTCGATTCGCGTTTAAGTTTTTTCGACAGGAAAATCTTCTCTTCGCGCCGATGGTTCTCGCCCTTCTCGGCGAGCGAGCGATGTTGGTGAACGATGGCGGACCATCGGAAGCACTGATCTGCTTAGTGGTGCAGGTCGATCCCGTGGTTCCCGAGATGCTGCCGGAAAAGGTGCCAGCCGATTGACGGAGGGCCGCTTAACGGAGTCTGAGGCGCGCCATGCAGCAGATCGCCTTTCTGATCAACTCCGATGCCGGCCTCGAATTCGGGCATTCCGCTGCAGAGAAGGGATCCGGCGGCACGGATCACGGCCATGGCTCGTGCCTGTTCGTCCTCGGTGGTGAAGTCGACGGTGGCCGGGTCGACGGAAGATTGCCCGGGCTCGACCGGGATTTCCTTGACCAGGGCCGGGGCCTGCCGGTGACAACGGATTTCGAGCCCTTCTCTTCGAGGTGGTCGGTCACCACCGGCGCATCGCGGATCGCTCGGCCCTCTTCCCAAGATCAACGGGCATTGGGTTGCCGTGGTTCACGACTCCGGGACCAGCGCCACCACTCGCGCCGGACCGCCGGAGCCGCCGCCGATCTTGAGGGGCAAGGCGAGAACCCAGGCGCCGGTGGCGGGTAGCTGATCGAGGGCGGTAAGGTTTTCAAGGCCCCCTACATCGCGGGCGGCGGCGATGCGGTGGACCGGGAAGTCTTTCGAACTACCCACGTCGATGGAGGCGGTGTCCACTCCGAGCAGGGCGACCCTGCGCTCCTCCACCAACAGCCGGGCGGCTTCGGCTCCGTAGCTGGGGAATCGCAGCTTGCTGGCATCTCCTGGTGTGTCGTCGCCGAGGTAGGCCTTGGCTTTCGGCCAGTGGCGGCTCCAGCCGGTACGCAGCAGCACGATGGCTCCCTCCGGTACCTTGCCGTGCGCCTTCTCAAAGGCCTGCACGTCCTTTCGGCTGAGGACGAATTCCGGAGCCTTCGCCGCTTTCTCAGCGACGTCGATCACCACCGCCGGAGCGATGAGCTGCGACAGCGGTATGCGGTCTGTCGGCAGACCGTTCTCGGCGAAATGGAGAGGCGCATCGAGGTGCGTTCCGCCGTGCTCCGGCGTGCACACTTTGAAGGCGGAGTAGAACCAGCCGGCGGCGGTCGGCCCGTAGGCGAGTTCCTGTTTCTCGAAGCGGCTCGGCGAGGTGGGCCAGTAGAGGGTGTCCTCGTCCAAGGTATGGGTCAGGTCGACCATGCGGGCGCTTTCGAGGTCGAAACCGAAGGCCGGTTGGGCTAACAGAACCAGAATTCCGATCAGCAGAATCGTTCGCAGCATGTATCACCTCCTGAACTCGCGATGGGTGTCGCAACGTGGTCTACCGGCTTGCTGATGGGGCCGGTGGTGCCTAGTTTAGAGGGTACGAAGCTGACCGTGTAGGGATTGCCGGCTCAGCGGGCGAGTTCGCGCCACTGCGAAGCCGGGGCGAGGGTTCGCTTTAGGAGCGATGGTGGGGTGGCCCGGATCCGCAAAGGCGAGGATCGACGCCGGGACGCCGCTTTCGCAAGGGCTGGCGGCCTTTGAGTCGGGACGGAGTTTGAGTGGAGGAGAATCGCCGATCGAGCCGTCCCTCATTCCGCCCGGAGGGCAGCCATCGGATCCATGCTGGCGGCGCGCTGGGCCGGTAGCCAGCTAGCGACCAGCGCTGTGACCAGGAGCAGGAGTGCTCCGGCGGAGAACGCGATGGGGTCGAGCGGAGCCACTTCGTGAAGCGCTCCCGCCAGGGTCCGGGTCGCTGCGATGGCGCCGAGAAGTCCCAGCCCAATGCCGATCGTCGCCACTCGGGCACTGAAGCGAAGGATCATCGTGACCACGTCGACACGGCGGGCGCCAAATGCCATTCGAACGCCGATCTCGCGAGTTCGCTGGCCGGCCACGTAGCTCATCATGGCGAAGATTCCCGCGGCGGTGAGGATCAGAGCGGTCAACGCGAAGGCGCCGAGCAGTGCGAGCAGGAACCGGCGGTCCAGGACTTCGGCGCCGACGAGTTCAGCCATCGTCCGCTCGCTGTAGATCGCCATGGTGGGGTTGGCTTCCCAGATCGCCTTCCGGCCGGACTCGAGTAGGTCCGCCGGTTTCCCCTCCCCCCAGATCACGAAGGCATTGGTGCCGGTGGGTGCCTGCATGTGCGGCAGGAACACTCCTGGCACTGCGGATTGGTGAAGCGCGAAGTGACGAACGTTGCTGACGACGCCGACGACCTCGCGGGTCACCGGAGCGCTCCCCCAAAACTGCAGGGTGATGCGCTGGCCGATGGCGTTCTCCTGCGGCCAGTAGCGGCGGGCCAGCGCTTCATTGACCATCGCCACGGCGGGGGCGTCGGCGTGATCGCGGGTATCGAACCGGCGGCCGCTTCGCAGACCGATACCCAGTGCCTCGAACACGCCGGGGGTCACGATGGAGAAGTGGGTCTCGGGAGCTTCCACTCCCGAGGGCGGCGGCTGGCCTTGGACGACGAGAGGGCGATGGTCGGCGCCGAAGCTCTCCATCAGGGGAACCGACGACGTCATCCCGACGGCGCGGACTCCGGGGAGCGCGGAGAGACGCTCGACCGTCCGCTCGACGAAGGCCACCTTCTCATGGGGCTCCGGCTTCAGGTTCCAGCTTTGAACGGCCAGCACCACCACACCCTCCGTCCGGAAGCCGCGGTCCTCGCCCATCACCGAGAGGAAGCTGCGCAACAGGAGGCAGGCCGCGACCAGCAGCACGAGCGAGATGCCCGCCTGCGCGACGATCAGCCCACCCTGCGAACGGGAGACGAGCCGCCCGCCGGTCGCCCGCGCCTCGGTCGGAACGAGGGAACTTCGTAGCTTGGTGAAGAACAGCGGCGCCAGGCCTGTCACGAGAGCGACCACCAGGCTGACGGCGGCGGCGAGAAGCATGACCTGGCCATTGATCTGGAGCTTCTCGAGTCGAGGAAGGTCGGCTGGCGCAAGGATTCGAAGGCCTTCCATCAAGAGCACCGCAACCCCGACTCCAAGAGCCGCTCCGCCGAGTCCCAGCAGAAAATTCTCGGCGAACAACTGGCGGACCAAACGGCCCCGGCCGGCGCCGAGGGCTCCGCGCACCTGAAACTCCATCCTGCGACTGGTGGTGCGGGCGAGCTGCAGGCTGGCGATGTTCGCGGCGGCGATGGCGAGAACCAAGGCCACCGCGCCCAGCAGCAGTAGAAGGCTCTTTCGGATCTTTCCAACCATCTGCTCCCTCAGGGGGACGAGGGCGATATCCGTACGTGCGTTGGTGGCCGGGTGCTCCGTGGCGAGCTGGCCGGCGATGGCGGTCATTTCCGCTTGGGCGCGTTCGCGAGAAATCCCTGGGGCGAGGCGGCCGAAGACCGCGTAGAAGCCGCCGCTCCGTGCCCTTCTCTCCCAGCCTGTCCACACTTTGGGTGCCCAGAGCATGTTGTCGCTGGGGAACGCGAAGCCCTCGGCCATGATCCCGACCACCCGGAAGGGCTGCGCGTCGAGGATCAGGGTCTGGCCGACGATGGCGGGGTCGCCGGCGAAGCGCTCCTGCCAAAGCTGATGGCCGATCACGACGACCGCTGCCTGCCCGGCGGTGTGCTCTTCCTCGAAGAAGGTTCGGCCGTGGAGGGGAATTGCGCCGAAGACATCGAAAAACCCTTCGCTGACCAGGCCGGTGGAAAGGTAGATCGGCCCGTTTGGGCTCTGCCAGTCGAGCCCGACGGGTTCCATGGCCGCCAGCGGTTCGAAGGATTGGCTGCGCTCACGCCAGTCGAGGAAGTTAGCCGGCGACACCTCTTCGAGAGCGGAGTGTGCGAGGTCGTTCTGCATCACGGCCATGACGCGCCCGGCATCGGGGACCGGCAGAGGAGTGAGAAGAATTCCCTCCACTGTGCCGAACATCGCCGACGCGGCACCGACGCTGAGCCCGAGAATCACCAGGACCATGCCGGTAAAGAGGGGCTGCCGAGCGAGGCTTCGAAAGCCGAGACGAGTGTCGCGCATCAGGTCGTCAACGTGGCGCGTACCCCAGGTGTCCCGGCACTCTTCGCGAACTCGCTCCTGGGCACCAAAGGCTACGTGTGCTCGGCGCCGGGCTTCGTCCTCGCCTAGGCCGAGCCGACGAAGCTTGTCGACCTCCATTGCGAGATGGAACCGTATTTCATCGTCCAGCTCGTCATGGATCCGGCGACGGGTGAAGAGGGTTCGGATCAGCCGCGCTAGCCGTTGCAGGGGCATATCGGTACCTCCTAAGCTTCCTGAAGTACTCGCCCGACGGCGGCGGTGAATCCTTCCCAGTCCGACACCTCGCGCTCAAGCTGTAGCCGACCCGCCTTCGACAGGCGGTAGAACTTTGCTTTGCGTCCGGCCTCCGACACTCCCCACTCGGCATCCAGCCAGCCGGCGGACTCCAGTCGGTGGAGGGCCGGGTACAGCGACCCTTGGCCGATCCTCAGGTAATCCTCGGAGAGTTCCTGCAACCGCTGCGCAATCGCCCAGCCGTGCATCGGCCGGGGATGGAGGGTACGGAGGATCAACATGTCGAGAGTGCCCTGGAGGCGATCATTGCCCATCGCTCTTTCCCTTTCCCTGGAAGACTTTTGCACGGTTGATGACGACCGTCGACAACAACTGTAGACAATCTTGTTGTCGATTGTCAACAACAAGGCCTTCGGCGAAGGATCTCGAACTCTTCCGTGCGGTGGAGGGAATCGACGCGGTGTACGTTCCGGTCGGTCTGGGTTCGGGCATTTGCGGCATGATCGCGGCGCGGGACGCGCTCGGTCTGAGTACCGAGATTGTAGGGGTGGTGGCGGATCAGGCTCCGGCCTACGCCATGTCCTTCGCACAGGGCGAGATGATTTCGACTCCCACGGCCGACACCTTTGCCGACGGCATGTCCGGTCGAGTTCCGCATCCGGAGGCCATGGCGGCGATCTGGAAAGGTGTGGGGCGTATCGTGACGGTCAGCGAGAGGGAGATCGCGGAGGCCGTCCGCGTGTACGTCGCCGATACCCACAACCTCTCCGAGGGAGCGGGCGCGGCGAGCTTGGCCGCTCTCCTGAAGGACCGTGATCGCGTTGCCGGTAGGCGGGTCGCGGTGGTGCTCTCCGGAGGCAACCTCGATGCGAGCCGTCTGGCAGAGATCCTGGCCGGTTCGGTGCCCGCGCCCTGACGAGGCCGGCTAGTGGACCCACACCAGGAAGGCGATGGCGAGCAGAACGATCCACCCCGGGTGCCGCCCCTTGGTCCCGTAGAGGACCAGCAGGGAAGTGGCGAGCATGGCGAAGGCGATAACCGTTTCGACGAATCCCTGTGAGGCGCCACCGGGCGTCGCGAGCCGGAAAAGAATCGCGCCGAAGGCCCAGCCGAAGACCGTCAGACCGTGCCAGGTGGCCCACAGAATGCGCACATGTCGCGCTCGTAGCACCGTCCCGCCGTCCGAGGGAACGAGCCGGCCGCGGCGCATGCGCCGGAACAACAAGACCTCACCCAGCGCCGAGTGCACGATACCGAGGCCAAGGGCCAAAATGCCGGCGATCGAAAGCAAGGGTTCCATAGAGCGTGTCTCGGGCGCCCGGGCTATTCGATGGGCCAGTTGTTGCGCAGTCGAAAAGCCTTCTCGGCGTCCTGGGCGCTGGTCGCGGTGGACACTTCTTGGAAACCGAAACCGAGGCTCTTGAGGCGCTCTTCGCGCAGCCGGTTGCCGTTGAGGCCCAGCCAGATGCCGATTCCCAGGCCGATCAGATTGAAGATCACCCTGACCGCGAGCAGAACATCCGGATCGGACGTCTCTCGGATCCCCGCCACGAAGAGGCCCATCAATACGGCGAAGAGGAACAGACCCAGCGCGAGGAGCCACATGCGCTTGACCAACGCCCACGCCAGGCCGAAGAGAAAGGCCGGCCAGTTCCAGCCACTCTTCACCGCTTGGACTCCGCCGTGCGGATGCGCGTAGACGATGTACTGTTTCATCGTGAGTAACAGTCGGTGGGGTGGGTGAGTCGTTTCACCCTGATTGGATCCACAGGCCGATGAACTCGCTCAGGCGTCCAGGCGATCCTCGTAGGGTACGACCTCGCCGTATTCCAAATTCCGTCGCAGGATTCTCAGGTACATCGCCCAGCAGTTGCAGGAAATCCGGTAGTGCTCGTTCACCTCGGGCCAACCGGTGTGGTGAAACCTGAGCCACGTCTTGCCGCCTCGGTCCTCCAGCCCAAAACCCACCCGCGTGCCGGCCCAGTCGTCGTCGGCTTGCACCATCTCCAGCTCGAACTCGGAATCAGCGACTGAGCGCGTGACCCTCGCGGTCCAGAGATAGCCCGGTCCGAAATCCAGTTCGTACTCGGAACCTACGGTGGGCATGCCGGTGGATGCCTTCGTCCACCAGAGATCGAGACCCTCGGGGGTGCTGATGGCCCGGAAGACCCGCGAGAGCGGGGCTTGGATCGGGAGATCGTGGAGGATTTCGAGCATGGTGGCTCCGGGTAGAGATCGACAAGGTCGGCACCTCGGCGGACGGTCTTCCGGGTTCTCGGCATCGTATCGTAGGGGCGTCCTCCCGTGGATCGAGGTCATGCCGGAGAAGCCGAGGAGGCGGCCCCGGGTTGTGGCCGTAGAACGCTAGCGATGGAGGACGATCGCGGCCATCGCCTCGCCGGAGCACTTGGCAGCCAGGGCCTCGGCCTTCTCGGCCGTCCGGGACCAACCACGTGTTCGGGCATCCAGGGTGAGGGTGGTCATCGCCATGGCCATGTGGGACGGACACGATGCCGCGGATGCTTCTAGCTCTCCCAGGGCCAGGCGGGTCTCCGCAACCATTCGCCACCCGCCGCGCTCGACCGCCCATGCTTCGTTGGCCAGCAACCTCGACCGAGCGCTCTCGATCTTGCCGCCGGCCCCTGCGATCAACATCTCGAGGTTCTGCACTTCGCGCGCCTTGAGTTCTTTCCCACCGGCGACGAGAGCTTCGACAGCCGCCCCTCGTTGCAGCGCTTGGCTCGCGTCATCGAGCGCACCTTGTCGATAGAGAATTTCGGCCAGCAGGAGCCAGTGGTCGTCGGCCGCGTTCTCCGCCTGAACCGCCCGCCGAGCCTTCAGCTCCGCCGACGCAAAGTCGCCGGACTGAAGGTCCAGCCACGACCGCAAGGCCCAAACACGGCTCATCAGGTCTCCATCCCCTTGCTTGGCGGCGAGCTCAGCCAGCTTCTCCACCGCGCCGTGGGCGCCTGGTACGTTGCCTCGCTCCTGCTGCGCCAAGACCTGCAGGGAGTAGGCTGCCATCTCCAAATCCTGAGAGCTCCTGCCGACGGAGGCGTCCTCGAACTGCCGCAGCGCCGTCTCGACCACTGCGAGATCGCCGGCTTGCCAGGCCGACCAGGCGAGGCCGACCAGGACACGTACCGCCTGGGCGTAGCGTCCGATGGCTTGCGCTTGCGCTGCCAAAGTCTGGAAGCGGGTCTGCGCCTCGGTGACGTGGCCAAGATTGAGCGCCAGCCATGCCAGGTTCTCCTCGACCATCGAGGCTGAGAGGCCATCCCCCACCTCGTGAAACCCCGCCGCTGCGTCCGCCCAGAGACGTGTCGCCAGCGCGCTCTCGCCATTTCTCGCCGCGCGCACGCCCAAGCACGTGTCGACGCGGGCATTACCCGCGACATCGCCAAGTCGGGAGAATGTCTGACGAGCTTGCTCCAAATACCGAGAAAACTCGGCACGATCGCCACTGGCTCGCGCCAACAATCCCCGCGCCATCGCGATGTCTGCCTCGAAGGCCGGATCCGGGTAATCCCGGACGATCGAGCGGGTTTCGTCGAGCAGGCCCTGCGCCAAGTCGACTTCGCGGCGCTCTACCAGCTTGACGGCAAATCGTGCCAAGACCCGACCGGTGCTGACCAGATCACCGGACTCGGCAAACAGCTGGCGTGCGTTTTCGGCGGCGACCAACGCCTCGGGCAGGCGCCCGGCCGAGAGCAGCGAATACGCTTCGGCTTGATGTGCTCGCCCCGCCAGGTGGGTAGCGCCGAGCGCCGAAGCCAAGCTCGTTGCCTTGCGGGCAGCTTTCGCCGCCGCCTCGTGCCGCCCCATCTGTTCGGCGGAGGCAGCGGCGATCAGCTCGATCCGGGGGTCCTGCTGGGCTGCAGGGTTGCTGCGCAGGCGCTCGACGCTGTTGAGCGAAGCCTCGAGCATCCCGGCGCGCAGCTCGGCCTCGGCGGTTCGCAAGCCGTACTCGAGACTCTCCGGCGACAGCAACCAGAGCGCCCGATATCGTTCGAGAGCCGCTGCCCATGAGCGCGCCGCCCGGGAAGCGCCGGCCTCGACCCAGAGACGTTGCTCGTTGGGCAGGCCCGGGGCGAGCTCGAGCGCGGTTGCCGCGGCTCGCCGCGCCTCGTGGTAGTCGCCGAGCTCCGACCAGGCTTCGGACAGCGCCAGGTATGCCAACGGTTGGGACGGGTCTTCGGCGATCGACGTTTCCAGCTTGACGCGGGCCGCCGCGGCTCGATGACGCTGCAGCAGCCACTGACCCTCGTGAAACAGGCGCGCGGCCATGGAGGAACGGGAGCGAGCGTGTTCGTCGCCGAGCGGCCGTCGGATCGTTTCGCCACCCAGCCCCAAGCTGGCCCGCAGCCGAGCGCCGACCAGGGCCAGCGTCTCGAGCAGCTCATCAGCGGGGCGTTCTTCGATCAACACCTCCTGCAAACCGCCCGGCGCCGAGGTGTCCTTGACCCACACGTTGATGCGGAGAGCTTCCTGCTCCCCTTGGCCGTCGGCCAAGAACGAGCCGAAGACCACGAGATCCACGCCCAAAGCTGCTGACAGATAGCGATGCCCTCGCTCCTCGTTCGAGGGATCGGCCGACAGCTTTCGTTCGACGCTGCGCACCGCCGCCGTCGGCACGACCCGCAACTCCGGAGCCGCCGCCAACTCGGCCGACAGGCTCTCCGCGAGCCCGGTGGTCATCCAGTCATGCTCCGCAGCACCGGTCAAGTTCTCGAATCCCAGCACCGCAACCGTTCGTCGCGCTGCCATCGGCTCGTTCGAGACTTCGGTGGACACCGCGGCCCGTCCGTTTTCCGTTGCCGGGATGAACGGAGCGCCTCTCTTCAGCAGTCCGATGACGCCCCAGGCGCCTACCAGGACGAGCAGCGCCAGCAGCGCCGCGACCCAGGGAGACCGCCGTGGCCTTCGCTCCTCGGATGGCGCCTCGAGGGCCGCGGGGCTCTCGACGACGGCGACCAGGCGATAGCCGCGGCGCCGCACTGTCGCGATGTACTCCGGATTCTTTGCGCTGTCGCCCAGGAGCTGGCGCAGCTCGGAGACGCAACGCGCCAGAGCCCCTTCTTCGACCTCCGCACCTCGCCAAACCGCTGCCAGCAACTCAGCCTTGCTCACCAGCGCACCTGGACGGGCGCAAAGGAACACCAGCAGATCCATCTGCATGGGGCTCAAGGCCCGATCCTCACTTCCGCGTCGAATGCGCAGCTCGCGCGGTTCTACGGACCAGTCACCGACGGTGAAATCACTCGCTAACAGCGGTTTTTTCGTTACGAGCGCAGACATGAGGTTCGAACGACGATTCGCGGGCCTCGCCTGGTTTGGTGGACAGTGTCGACGTCGATCCTAGGATATCTCGAAGGATCTATTCGCTGCCCGGGACCCCGGCAGAGGGCGAAGCAAGGCGCGAAGGTCGGGCGAAGAAACCGCGGAGGAATCGCGAAGCGGAGGCGAAGGACCCGGCGGCTCCCATGAAGCCACAATCGAGCCCAGAACGCAATAAGGAACCGCGGACGTCGTTTCTCTTTCAGAGCCGACGTCCCCAATGACCTTCGGCGCTACCAAGGACCCGTGCAGCCAAGCGACCTCGACCCGCGTGATGCTGGCGATGTCGATGGAGACGGGATCGCACGCCGTAATCCACGCAGGAGGAAACCGTGAAGAAAAGAACCTGGATCGCTTGGAGCTTGTTCTTGTGTATCGTGCATCTGGCCGCGCAGGCCGAAGCCCAGACGATCATCGACCTGGGGCCAAACGCGATCGTTTCCGGGATGAGCGACGACGGCCAAGTGGTCGTCGGCTCCTTCGGGCTCGGCGGCTCTGCCTTTCGCTGGACCCAGGCCTCCGGCCTGCAAATGATCGGCGGCAGCGCGACGCCCTACGTGTCCGGCGACGGCTCGGTGATCGGTGGCACCATCATGGATGGCGCGATCGAAAAGGCGGCGATGTGGGTGAGCGGTACAAACTGGGAGCCGCTCGGCGAAGTTCCTGGTGGGGCGCCTTGCGACTCGTTTAGCACCAGTGTCTGGGGGATCAACGGGGACGGGTCGGTGATCGTAGGTTTGGCCTGGCACGACTGCGACAGCGCTCGAGCTTTTCGCTGGGACGAGGTCGACGGCATGGTCGACCTCGGTGCCGTGGGCCAAAACAGTCGAGCCAACGGCGTGTCGGAGGGTGGCACAACGATCGTGGGATGGGATGCGAACCCCGACACGGGGATATGGGAAGGTGTTCGCTGGGTTAACGGTATAGAAAGCCCTCTGAGCGCTGGCGAGGCCGTGGGAGAAGCGACGGCGACCAATTCGGACGGTTCGATCATCGTCGGCGGACGCGGCGGGAAACAATCCGACCAGGCGTACCGCTGGACCAGCACCACCGGTACGCAGCTGATCGGGGTTCTCCCCGACCTGGGCGGTAGCGCGCGGGCAAGAGATCTCAGCGAGGACGGCAACCTGATCGTAGGATGGAGTGGCGGGTCGCCCATCGAGCGCGCTGGCTTCGCCTGGACCCCAACGGACGGTATGGTCCGACTCGACGACTACCTGACGATGAAGGGCGTCGAGGGGCTCCAGCCCTGGTCGTTGGATACGCCCATCGCGGTTTCTCCGGACAAACGCTTCATCGCCGGCTGGGGCATTCGCAACGAGGCGTTTCATGGCTTTTTGGTCGACCTGAGCCTGTTCGCCGACGGCTTCGAGAGCGGCGACACGTCCGCTTGGAGCACAGTGGCTCCCTGAACCGGCCGACCTTGCAACGACGTCGCTGCACCGGCCGGCGCGGGCGGCGCCGTCGTTGCTCTCGGCGATCATCGGATGGTAATCATGGGTGCTCATTTCTAATGTTGTGGTCTCCCAGATGAAAACTACTGTGGAAATCTCCGGCGAACTCTTTGACCGCGCCAAGGAGACCGCGCAGGACGAGCCGACGACGCTGCCCTCGCTTATCGAACAAGGTCTGAGGCAGGTGCTCGAAGGCCGCCGTCGTTCTCCGGAATTCGAGCTGCGCGATGCCAGCGTGGACGGTGAAGGGCTCGCTCCGGAGTTTCGAGAAGGCATCTGGGAGCGGAACCGCGATGCCAGCGACTACTGGCGCGTGCTCGAATGAGTCCTCGCCACCGGCCAGTTGACCGGACCGGAGGTGCGCGACGCCCGGATCGCTGCCCTGTGTATCCACCACGGTGTTCGAGAACTTTGGAGCGCTGACCGCGACTTCGGAAGGTTACCCGATTTACGAGTTCGGAATCCGCTTGTCGGTTTTCGATTCCAGAGCCTGTCCCTGGGTATTTCGTGACGGCGGTTCTGCCAATCCTTGTCCTGATTCTTGACTCTGATTTTTGGGCCTACCCGGCCGCCGCCGCTCACCAAGGTCAGGGGGTGCGCCCGCGAGCGGAGCGCAGCCTGTCCGAGCTGAGAAGAGCTGAGAATCGGTCGATCTCGCCGGACTCACGACAGCGCCCTTCGGCGAGGTGAGGATCCGGCGAGTTCGAGCACCGTCCGCGGGCGCACCCCTCGACCGCTGACCGGTGTTCATTCGCCGTCAGTCGGAAGCGACCCCCTTCGCCGCCCCCGCAAACCGCTGAACGATCTCCCCCGCCGGCTCGATCTCGCGCACGCCATCGGCGCTCTTGCCTGCTTGCCAGTACTCGCGGCTCGCCTCCTCGTCCAGTGACGCCTTTTTGAGCTGGCGGATGGACTTCAAGGCGTAGAAGGTACGCATCCAGTGTTTGCGCTTGCGGCCGCGCAGCATCCAGCGGGCGAAGGGGCCGGCTTTGAGGCCCATCTTTTCGATGTAGGGGGTGTTGATCACCGCCACCGGCACGCCGGTGATGCGCTCGGAGAGGACGATGTCGTCGGCGTCGGCTTCGAGGATGGCTTGTTTGTAGGCGTCGGCGGCGCGGCACTCTTCGGTAGCGATGAACCGGGTGCCCATCTGGACGCCGGCGTAGCCGAGCTTTAGGGCCTCGACAAAGTTTTGCTCGGTACCGATGCCGCCGGCGCAGACCACCGGCAGGCCGAGGTCGGCGACTTCGTCGAGAAGTTCCGCCGGGGTGCGCTGGCCGGCGTGGCCGCCGGCCCGGTTGTTGACGGCGATCAGGCCGTCCACCCCTCCGGCGGCACCCTTCTCGGCCCATTTGCGCTCGGTGACGTCGTGGTAGACGACGCCGCCTACGGCGTGGACCTTCTCCACCACCCAGGCGGGGTTGCCGAGGGAGGTGACGAAGAACCGCACTCCTTCCTCCAGAGCGATGTCGATCCACTGCACCATGCGCTCGTGGTAGAGCTTGGAGGATTTCTCGATCAGCGCGTTCATCCCCACCGGCCGGCCGCCGGCGAGTCTGTGGATCAGACGCACCCCTTCCCGGAAGTCGTGACCGTGAACGTAGGTCAAGGAGATCGGCTGCAGGACTCCCATCCCCCCGGCGGCGGAGACGGCGCCCACCAGATCCGGGTTGCTGCACGGGTACATGGGGCCGCAGATCAGCGGTACTTCGATCCCCAGGTGGTCCGCCAGGGGGGTGTCGAGGAGCGGGTATTCGTCCGACCGATAGCGCACCGGGACGATCCTCTGCGTGTCGATCTGGTCCGGATCGACCACCGAGGCGTCCCCGGTAACTGCTTTGGCGTCGGGCTTTGGAGAGTCGCTCATTTGGGGGCCAGCCTCCAGTGAGTGGTCACCCGAGCCACCACCTCGTCGTCGGCGTTGCGGATCTCCGCCACCACCGGGTAGTCGGCCGTCTCGCGCACTTCCGGTGGACGGCATTGGCAATCGGCCATCAGCCGGCCGCGCGCTTTCTTGATGAACTCGCCGGAGAGTTGCGTGACGATGCCGCGCACACTGGTGGGCAGGCCGGTCAGCATCGCCAGGCCGCTGGTGAACTCTCCCAGGTTGATCAACGCCACGGCGTGGATCGAGGCGAGATGGTTGCGCACCCTGCGGCGATCGCGCAGAGACACCACGACGTGTCCCGGCTCGAGGGACTCGACCTTCGCTCCAATGGAGCCGGTGTAGGGGACGGTCAGGGAAACGAGACGGCTGTAGAGCCATTTACCGCCGGGTCGCCGGCTCAGGCGCCGCCAGGACTCGAGCGCCCGGGCGCCCGGTGAGGGATTCGCTTTGGCCATGGTGCGGCCATCATCCCCTAACCTTTCCATCTCGCCAAACCTCTGCGACCAGACGTCGGGGCATGGGGAGCTGGTGAGCGGACTCGCGGGCTCCGGAGCGGCGGCGCCGAAGCCCGCGAGTCATGGCTTCCGGAGGCGAACTACGACATGTTGTCGAGAATGCCCTGGATGCGAGGCTTCTGCCCATCCGGGGCCATTTCCAGGGCTTTCGAGTAGAGGTTCCGGGCCCTCTGGGTGTCGCCCTTGGCGGCGTAGGCCTCGCCCAGACTGTCGTAGACATTCCACGACTCCGGGTGGTCGTCGACGTTCTTCTGGAAGATCTCGATGGCTTGGTCGTAGTCCTCGGCCTGCATGAACTGGTAGCCGAGGAAGTTGACCTGGCCTTCATTGCCCAGCGGCACCGCTTCCACCATCATCGCCTCGGCTTCGGCCTCTTGCCCCATCATGCGGAGCACCCGCGACTTGGTGAATACGGTGGCGAAGTTGCGCTGCATGCCGAGCGCCTGGTCCGCCCAGGCGAGGGCCTGCTCGTGCTCGATGTCGTTCTGGACGAGGTAGTTGGCCGCGGAGGTGAAGCCGAGGAAGTTGAATCCTGCCCGCGAGCGGAGTTGGTTCTGCATCGATGCCAGGGCCAGCCCGTGGGTGTCGAACTCCACTTCGAAGGGAATCTTCGTTTCGGCCCACTGCAGGAACACGGTGGCCGAATCGTTGTCCAGGTTCTCGAAGTCGAAGGTCAGGCGCTCGGTGAAGGGCGCTTTGGAGGCGGTGGTGGTGACCCGCAGGGCGTCCTCGGCCTGGTCGTAGGAGAAGCTGCCCCAAGAGGTCGAGTTGTTGCTGAAGATGATCGTCCAGTCGTTGCCCTCGGGGATCATGTGCAGGCCGTAGGTGCCGGCGCCGATGCTCTGGCCCTGCACCTTGGCCGGCGCACTGAAGGTGATGGTGGTGTTCTCGTTGGCGCCGGCCCGCCACACGCCGCCGTCCGGCACCAGGGCGCCGAAGATGTCGCGGTCGTTGACCGCCGGGCGGTGGTAGGCGATCTTGATCTTCGCCACGCCGACGACCTGGGTTACATGGGCGTCGGGGCTGACTTCCGGCATGCCCCGGACCTGAGCGGACAGGGGGGTGGCGACCAACGCGATGAGCAGCACGAGGGCTGCGGTTCCTGGGTAGATTCTCTTGCTCATGGATTCGCTCCTCTTCGAAGGAAAGGTCTCGGAGGCCTCGCGACGGGTATGACGACGGATGGGGCGTGGGGTAGTGCCATCAGCCCGGGTGCGGCCGCGAGGCCCGCGAGAAAATCAGGTGACCCGAGGCTGATACGCGAAGGACGCCCGCGAGTTTCGTCGATCTACTACGTGGGTACGAGACGGCTCTGACGCCAACTCGCGACGGCGACGGCCACGAGCAGGGCGGCGCCGATGCCGTTGGCGAGGGAGAAACCAACACCGGAAGCCGGTGGGAAGAGGGCGAGGAGGGCGGCGAGCCAGAGCGCTCCCCGCGCGGCGGGGCCGAGGAGACCGAACAGGTAGCCGGAGACCGCGGCGGCCAGCGGCACGATGGCGACGAGGGCGGCCAGTAGGGAGACGGCAACGGTGGTCGCCGAGGCCGCCTCGCCGCTGCCGGTGAGCATCAGCAGGCCCGGCCGGAAGACGAACAGGTAGGGCAGGGTGAAGCCGGCGAGGGCGAAGCGGAAGGCCGCCAGCCCGCTTTCGAGCAGGCCGGAGCCGGAGATGGAGCTGGCGGCATAAGCGGCCAGGGCCACCGGCGGAGTGACCATCGACATCATCCCGAAGTAGAAGATGAACAGATGTGCCGCTAGCGGCGGCACGCCGAGTTGCCCCAGAACCGGCCCCACCAGCGTTGCCAGCAGCAGGTAGCAGACCGCCGACGGCAGGCCCATGCCGAGAATGATGGCGGACACCATGATCGCCGCCAGGGCGAGCAGCAGGTGGTCCGCCGCGAGCGGCAGGATCATCGCCGGCAGGCGGGTACCGAGGCCGGTCAGGGTGACCACGCCGATCACCACCCCGACGGCGGCGGCGGCGGTGATCAGGGCGACGCCGGCGCGGGCTCCCCCGTCGAAGCAGCGGGCGAGGCCGCGCCAGCGGAAGCGGGTGCGCCGGTGGAAGAAAGAGAGCAACAGAACGCCCGCCAGCGCCACCGTGACCGAGCGGAAGACGCTCACCCCGGAGAGCAGAAAGCCGATCAGTAGCCCGAGTCCGGCGAGGAACAGCAAGCCCTCGTAACGCCACAGGCTGTCGCGGGAGTCCTCTTCGGCGGAGTCGCCCTCTTCGGTTTCGTCCTCGGCGAGGTCGAGGCCTGAGGCCGGTGGAGCATCGGAAGCGATTTTCTCACCCTTGAGGGCCAGCCGCTTCGAGTAGCCGTCGACGATCAACAGGAGCGACAGGTAGTAGAGCACCGCCGGCAGCAGTGCCGCCCGCAGGATCTCCACGTAGGTCACCGGCGGATCGATGATCTCCAGCATCATGTAGGCGCCGGCGCCCATCACCGGCGGCATCAGTGCTCCTCCGGAGGAAGCCGCCGCTTCGAGGCCCGCCGCCACCTTGCGGCTGAAACCGCCGGCGCGCATCATCGGGATGGTGAAGGTGCCGGTGGTGGCGGTGTTGGCGACGGCGCTACCGGAGAGGGAGCCCAGGAGTCCGCTCGACAGCACCGCCACCTTGGCCGGCGCGCCGGCTCGGCCGCGGAACAGCCGCCGCACCCCCTCGAGCACCCAGCGGGTGGCGCCGGTGGCTTCGAGCACCGCGCCGAAGATCAAAAACAGAAAGACATAGCGAAACATCACCTGCAGAGCGACACCGAAGACCCCCTGGCTCTGCAGGAAGGTCTGGCCGACGATGCGTTCCCAGGAGTAGCCGCGATGGGGGAACAGAGCATCCGGTAGGGAGCTGCCGAAGACCGCGTAGAGCAGGAAGATGCCGGCCAGGATGGGCAGGGGCCAGCCCACCGTGCGCACCGTGGCGACGAGGATCAACAGCAGGCCGACGGTGCCGACCCAGAGGTCGATGGAGGTTTCGGCGCCGGCCCGCTCACCGAGGGTCCGGCCGGCGAGCCACAGGGGCTCGAACAGCGGTTCGCTCTGGACGAACAGGAAGAGCCCGACGGCGGCGAATAGCGCCGCTCCGACCCAGCCGACAACATGCTTCCCTTTCAGGAAGGCAATGCACACCCCGAGGGTGGCGAATGCCGCCAGCTCGCCCGGCGGGGTGAGCAGCGGGTAGTTGACCTCGACCAGGCAGAAGACCGAAAGGGCCACCGCCAGGGTCGAGGTCAGCCGTTCGCGGGGCGTGTTCGTCAGGGTCAGGAGCGATGCCCTCGTCAGGACTCGCCGGTGGGCGGATCTTCGGACTCGGAGTCACCGGTCGACGGCTCGGGCCAGATGCCGATCTCCCGGAAGTAGCGCTCGGCCCCCGGGTGGAAGGGCGTCCCGACATCGCGCACCACGATCTCCGGACGGATGGCGCGGCCGGCGGCATGGCGCTCGACCACCCGCTCGCGGTTTTCCCACAGGGTCTTGACGATGCGGTAGGCGGTTTCTTCGTCGAGGTCCGCCGCGGCGATGAGGTGCATCGAACCGACATTCAGGCCCTCGAATGCCTCCGTCTGGCCGCGGTAGGTGCCGGCGGCGATGGTGGCCGGGGCGAAGAACGGATAGTCCGTCACCAGCCGTTGCCGGATCTCCGGCGCGAAGGGCAGAAAGCGCACCTCCCGCGAGGCAGAGAGTTGGGTGATGGAAGGCGTCGGCACGCCGCCGCCGAGAAAGGCCGCGTCGGCGGCGCCGTCGGTCAACAGATCGACGGCGCCGCTCTGGGTGGCGGAGAGCGGCGTCAGGTCGTCCTGGGTGAGGTCGTGGGCCGCGAGAATGGGATTCACAAAGTGCTCGAAGCCGGCGCCGGCGGGGCCGATCACCACCCGCCTGCCGGCGAGGTCGGCGATCGTCTGAACCCCCGAGTCCGCCGGGGTGACAAACAGCGCGACGTTCGGTGCCAGGGTCATCAGCGAGCGGATCTCGAAGGGCTTTTCCCAGGCCGCCTCGCCGCGCACTGCGAAGTAGCTGATGGCGGCGTTGGCGAGGGCCAGATCCAGCTCGCCGCGATCGAGACGACGGATGTTCTCCTGGGTGCCCTTGGTGGCCTCGGCGGTCACCCGCCAGGATGCGCCACCGGACTGGTCGAGAGTCTCCGCCAAGGCGCCGCCCACCACGAAGAAGGTACCGCCCGGTGGCGCCGTGCCGACGGAGAGAAAGCGGCGTTCGTTGCTGTCGCCACCGCTGGAGTCACCGGTCGCGTTGGTATCGCCGTCACCACCGCAACCGGCCAGCGTCAGCAAGAGAGCCAGCAGAGTGGCGAAACTGAGGAAGAGAATCCTTCGGGGCATGAAACCGTCTCCTGTTGCTGAGTGAGGTTCGAATCGCACTAACCGCCAGCGGCTACGGTGGACGCCGAGGTGATCCGCTCGGGCGCGACGGGTAGTTCGTAGCAGACCGCCTCGCGGTGGTTGCGCACCAGCAAGTACGGTCCGGCGAGCGCAGGGTTGTTCCAGGTCTTGCCTTCGACGGCCGCGAGGCGGGCCAGCTCGCGATACTCCTCGGGGTCTGCCGCCACCAGCACGACCTCGCCCTTTTCGCTCACGATCACCAGCAGGTCGCCCACCAGCAAGGTCTGGCCGTGGCCGTAGCGGCCGCGCTTCCAGTGGCGCTCGCCGGTGGCCGGGTCGAGGCTCACCAGAGTGCCGTCATCGAGGCCGAAGACGGCGCCGGCGTGATGCACCAGGGTCGTGAACTTGGCCTTGAGACGCGGGCTCTCCCATTCGAGCTGGGGCGTCAGGGTACCGTCCGCACCGGCGACGATGCGGAAGAGCTTGGCGCCGATGCCGTAGCCCGAGGAGAGCAGAACGCGATCCCCCGGCAGCACCAGCGGCTGGGCGACGTTGGGCTGCGCCTTGGACCACTCCACCCGCCATAGTACGCGACCGTCCGCCGGATCGTGGGCGGTGGCGCTGGCGACATTGAAGGTCAGGATCTGCGGCCGGCCGGCGAGGGTGACGAGCACCGGCGAGGCATACCCGGAACGGCCCTCGCCGCCGCGCCAGCGGGTTTCGCCGGTGGCGGCGTCGAGCGCCATCAGCAACCCGCCGTCGCCGGCCGGCGACGTGCCCACCGGCACCACCACCAGCTCTTCGCCGGCGATCTCCATCGCCAGCGGCGAGGCGGCGACCCCCCAGTCCGGTAGTTGTGCGCCCGTTTCTCGGTAGAGATGGCGGCTCCATAGGCGGTCGCCGGTGCGGAAGTCGACCGCCGTCAGGCGACCCGTCGAGCCCATGGCGAAGACCCGCTCGCCGGCGATGGTGGGAGTGGCACGCGGTCCGTTGCCGGCCACCGGGCTCTCGTATTTCTCGGCCTCGCCGTGGGACCACACCGGTTCGCCGTTCGCCAGCTCGTAGGCGACGATGTGTTCCTCGTCGCCATACTGTTCCTGGGTGACGGCCAGCCCGCGATCCACCGCGAAGGCGGACCAGCCCTCGCCCATCGTCCGCCGCCAAACTTGCTTCGGCGGGCGCGCCTGCCAATTCGCATCGAGAGGCGGGCCGGCGAGGGTGGCGTCGCGGTCAGGGCCGAGGAACTGCGGAAAGGAGACGGTCGCGAAGTCCTGCGGATCGACGTTCCGGTCCACCGCCCGTACGGCGCTGTCGTCGTCCGCCACGGTTCTCTCCCAGCGCCAGTCGAAGATCGGCACCAGATCGCCGGTGACGCCGGTCACCCGCAGGGTGGCGAAGGCGAGAGTCGAGACGGCGACCAGGGCCACCACCCACCCGAGGCGCACCCACCAGCGCCAGCCGGAGGCGAGGAGCATCCACAGGAAGAGGGCGATGCCGCCCAACAGCAGGGCGAGCACCGACTGCGTGAACTTCTCCTGGCCGGGCCAGGGTGCGAAGAGGCGAACCCACAGCAGGCGGGCCAGCACGAGCAAGACCACCGCGGCGGGAAACCAGCGGCGAAGGGCGCGGAGAAAGCTCATCGGAAGGGGCTCATCGGAGTCGGGTCCAAGGGTAGCGAATTCACCCGCCTGGCGCTACGGCCCTGTACCATCTCCCCATGCGAGCGTTGACCTTCCAAGGGGTAGAGCGGTTGTCCTGGGAAACGGTTCCGGATCCCTCGATCCGGTCACCGGGCGATGCGCTGGTGCGGGTCGAGTTGGCCGGCCTGTGCGGTTCGGATCTTCACGTGTATCACGGTCGCGAGGCGGGCCTCGATGTCGGTACGGTGATGGGCCACGAGCTGGTGGGGGAGGTGGTCGAAGTAGGCGCCGAGGTCCGCTCCTTTCGGCCGGCAGACCGAGTGGTCAGCCCGTTCACCACCTGCTGCGGAGCCTGCTTCTACTGCCGGCGGGGCCTGACCGGCCGCTGCTCCGCCGGCCAGCTCTACGGCTGGGTGGAGGGTGGAGAGGGCCTGCACGGCGTGCAGGCAGAGTACGCGCGGATACCGCTGGCGGACTCGACCCTGGTGGCGGTGCCGGCAGGTCTGGCGCCGGAGGTGGCCCTGTTCACCGGCGACATCCTGGCGACGGGATTCTTCTGCGCCGAGCTGGCCGGTTGCCGGCCCGGCGAGGTGGCGGTGGTGCTCGGCTGCGGCCCGGTGGGCCTGATGGCGGTGGTGGGCGCCCGGGAACTGGGGGCGGAGCGGGTGCTGGCGGTGGACTCGGTGCCCGGCCGTCTCGCCCTGGCCGAAGGCTTCGGCGCCGAGGGCCTCGATCTCGGTCGCGGTGAGGAGTCGGTGGTGGCGGCGGTCGGCGCCGCCACCGAAGGTCGCGGCGCCGACGCCGTGCTCGAAGCGGTGGGCAGTCCTGGAGCGAGCCGTCTGGCGATCGATCTGGTGCGACCGGGCGGTAGCGTGGCGGCGGTCGGCGTGCACACCGCACCGACCTTCGCCTTCAGTCCGGCGGAGGCTTACGACAAGAACCTCACCTTCCGCACCGGCCGCTGTCCGGCCCGGGCCTACATGGACCGGCTGCTGAATTTGGCCGTCACCGGTCGCTACGACCTGTCGGCGATCGTCTCCCACCGCATGCCCCTGGCGCGCGGTGACGAGGCCTACGCAATGTTCGCGGCGCGGACCGAGGGCTGCACCAAGGTACTGCTGGAACCGGCCTGAGGTGCCGCCGGTGATGGAGCGAAGCCGCGCCGCGGTCCTACTCCGTCGGTCCGCTCTCGGACAGGAGATCGGTGCCACCCTCGTCGGTGGCGCGGTCTTCGGCGATCTGGCGTTCCACGTCATCGTCCGGTGTGAGGTCCGCGACGTGGTCCCGGTTGGGCGGCGCGGCCGGTGGGGTGGCCGGTTCCGGCGCGCCGCCCCGCACCATGTGGATCCGATAGATCGGCTCCGGTAGGTCCATGCCGGCCCCTTCGAGCACCTTCTTGACCCGTCGGATGGCCTCCCCTTTGACCTTGCCGAAATCCGCTTCGCGCTGGTCCACCCAGCCCCAGAAGCGCAGCGTCACGCTCGAATCGCCGAGTTCGGTGATCAGCGCCCGTGGACCCGGATCCTCGAGCACGCTCTCCATCGTGACGAGGGCGTCGACCCCGAGCCGCTGTGCCTCCACCAAGTCCTCACCCACCCCCACGCCGACGCCAAAGTCGAAGCGGCGGTTGGGGTTGCGGCTGTAGTTGAGGATCACGCCCTTGAACACCTGCGAGTTGGGAATCCGCAGGTGGTTGCCGTCGAGGGTCATCAGAATAGTCGCCCGGGAGGTCAAGCGCACCACCTTGCCTTCGAGGTCGTCGATCCGGACGTGATCGTTCGGCGCGAAGGGCTGGCGCAGGCTCATCAGGACGCTCGCCAGGTAGTTTTCCACCAGGTCGCGGAAGGCGAAGCCCAAGGCCAAGCCGAGAACGCCGGCGGCGCCGAGCACCGCGCCGACCAGAGCGGTGGCGTCGAGCAACTCCAGCGCCACCAGGATGCCGACCACCAGGATGCCGGTGCGCACCGCCTGACGCAGAATGTCCTGGGCGAAGCGGTTGTGGGCGATGCGGGCATACAGGCCGTCCCAGCGGCCCACCCAGCGGGCCAGCAGGTAGAAAAGAACGACGATCACCAGCGCGATGAGGAAGAGCGGCAGATAAGAGATCAGCGTACGCAGACGATCCGTAGCTTCATCCAGAGCCGGGGCGAGGCGTAGCCGCGGATCGAGCTCGACCTCGATCCGGTTCGAAACGCCGGCCACGCCTTCGATCTGCCGGGCCAGTTCCTCCGCCTCGAGGCGGTCCGCTTCGGAAAGCACCTTGCCGGCGAGGGTCACCACGCCGGCTTCGGCGCTCGCCTCCACGCCGGCCAGATCGTCGATCTGGTCGAAGCGCTGCTCCAAACCGCGGGCCAGGGTTTCGTCGTCGGTGGTTTCCACCTCGGCCCTGAGGGTGCCGGTGGCTGCGGCTTCTTCGCCCTGGCCGCGCGCCGTCGGTGCCTGGAGCAGGAGAAGAGCGAGGGCGAGGGCCGCCGGCAGCGGGCGGATGAAACGGTGAATCATGCGGTAGATCTCCTGAACGCTGGTCGCTGCTGGCTGGCAGGGCGCTGAAGAACTCCGACAGGCCGTTCAGCACCCTGCAATCGAGCCCACAGGGCTTTTTTCAGCAACCTGCTAGCGGACATAGACGGTTTTGGTGTTGACGAACTCGCGGATGCCGAAGCGCGCCAGCTCCCGTCCGTAGCCGCTTTGCTTGATGCCGCCGAAGGGCAGCCGCGGGTCGGACTTGACGAAATCGTTGACGAAGCAGCAGCCGGCTTCGAGTCGTTCGGTGGCGATGCGCTCGCCGCGTTCGGTGTCGGCCGTGAAGACCGCGGCGCCGAGGCCGAAGTCGCTGTCGTTGGCTACCCGAATGGCTTCCTCTTCGTCGCTCACCGGAATGATCGCGGCCACCGGCCCGAAGAGTTCTTCTTCGTAGGCCGCCATGCCGCGGGCGACATCCGTCAGCACCGTCGGCGGGTAGAAGGCGCCGTCGCCGGCGGGAATCTCGCCGCCGAGGAGGCACCGGGCGCCGGCCTCTAGGCTGCGCTCGACCTGCTCGTGCAGCTCGTCGCGCAGATCCTCGCGTGCCTGGGGGCCGAGATCCGTTGCTTCGTCCATGGGGTCGCCCATCTTCGCCTCGGACATCTCCGCAAGCAGCAGGCGCTCGAAGGTCTCCCGCACCGACTCCACCACGATGAAGCGCTTGGCGGCAATGCAGCTTTGGCCGGAGTTGATCAGCCGGCTTTGGGCGCAGATGGCGGCGGCGGCTGCGAGATCCGCGTCGGCGAGGATCAGGTAGGGGTCGCTGCCGCCGAGCTCCAGGACCGTCTTCTTCAGTTGTTCTCCGGCCTTGGCGGCCACCGCCCTGCCTGCTGGCGTGCTGCCGGTGAGGGTCGCCGCTCGTACTCGGTCGTCTTCCAGCACCGCCGCCACTTGGTCCGAGGAGATCAGCAGGGTGCGGAAGATGTGCCGTGGGAAACCCGCCCGGCGGATCAGCTCCTCGATGGCGAGGGCGCAGCCGGGTACGTTGGAGGCGTGCTTGAGCACGCCACCGTTGCCGGCCATCAGGGCCGGTGCCAGGAAGCGGAAGACCTGCCAGAAAGGGAAGTTCCAGGGCATCACCGCCAGCACCACTCCGAGCGGACGATAGGCGACGAAGCTGTGCGTGGCGTCCGTTTCGGCGTCCTCGGGCTCCAGGAATGACTCTCCGTGGTCGGCGTAGTAGTCACAGACCCATGCACATTTTTCCGCTTCGGATCGCCCTTGGGAGACCGGCTTACCCATCTCTTCGGCCATCCGTTCCGCCAACTCGCCGGCGCGTTCCCGGAGCGCCTCGCCGGCGACCCGGAGGTGCCGAGCCCGTTCGGCGAAGCGGGTGGTGGACCACTCTCTTTGGGCCGCGTCGACCTGACCCAGAATGCTCTGCACCTGTTCGGTCGAGTGCCCCGGGTAGGAGCGCACGGATCTACAGGTGGCGGGATTGACGACTTCGAAACTGGACATGGGCTCTCCTGTGTTCGAACGCGAAGCAAGGGACCATGCGGAATGCTATCTCGCGGGCTAATTGGCCTCGAAGGTGATCCTCGGCCTGCGGCCGGGAAGGCGAGGCAGTGCAGTCTGATACCGAGCAGGCCCGGTACAGAACGACTGAAGGAGAATCTACGACCGAGCCCAAAGGGCGAGGCGGCGGCTCGGCCGCCGTGGGATGGGGTGAGCCCGAAAGCTGTACCTTCGGGCGAGGGGGCGCCTAGCCCCCTGATCACAACGGTAGCAGCGCTGCTGAAAGCGTCCGCGCAGCGGTTCTTCAGCGGTCTGCTAACCGGGCTACAATGCCCTCCATGGACTACGAACGGGAGGTGCTGTCGGCGGCGGCCTTTCCGGAGGACCTGCGCAGCGAAGCCAGCCTGCGCCCCCGGGAGCTGACCGAGTACATCGGCCAGGAGAAGCTGGTCGAGAACCTCCGTATCTTCATCAGCGCTGCCCGCGGCCGCAACGAAGTTTTGGATCACGTTCTGCTGTTCGGACCGCCGGGCCTCGGCAAGACCACCCTGGCGCACATCATCGCCCAGGAGATGGGTGCTGAGATCCGGGTCACCTCCGGCCCGGTGCTCGAAAAGGCCGGCGATTTGGCGGCGGTGCTGATCAACCTCGAACCCGGCGACGTCTTGTTCATCGACGAGATCCACCGCCTGGGACCGACGGTCGAAGAAATCCTCTATCCGGCGCTCGAAGATTTCGCTCTGGATCTGGTCCTCGGCCAGGGCCCCTCGGCGAGCACCGTGCGGCACGACCTGCCGCGCTTCACGCTGGTCGGCGCCACCACCCGCGCTTCACTCATCTCGTCGCCCCTGCGGGCGCGCTTTGGCATCGTCCATCGGCTCGACTTCTACTCCTCGCGAGAGCTCTCGACCATCGTCGATCGCTCCGCCGCCATCCTCGGCGTACCGATCGACGGCGCCGGCGCCCAGGAGATTGCCCGCCGCAGCCGCGGCACGCCGCGCATCGCCAACCGCCTGCTGCGCCGGGTGCGCGACTTCGCCGAGGTCAAGGCCGACGGCGAGATCGACCGGGAGATCGCCCGCCAGGCTCTCCACCAGTTGGAGGTGGACGACTTCGGCTTCGACGATCTCGACCGCAAGCTTCTCGGCATTCTGATCGAGCACTACGACGGCGGCCCGGTGGGATTGAAGGCGCTGGCCGCCGCGGTGGGCGAGGACAGCAGCACGCTGGAAGATCTCTACGAACCCTTCCTGATCCAGGAGGGCTTTCTGCAGCGCACGCCGCGTGGCCGGGTGGCGACCCGCCGTGCCTACGAGCATTTGGGCTATCCGACGTCACCGAAAAGTCCAGGGACATCGCTGCCCCTGTTTGAGTAACTCACCTCCGGGCGCTCTCGCCCTCACAGCCCTCGAACGGAGTATTCATAGATGACTTCCCCTCGCTCGCTGGACCCCATCTTTTCGCCCCGCTCCGTCGCCGTGGTGGGCGCTTCGCGGGATCGCGGCTCGATCGGCTATTCGCTGATCCACAACCTACTCAAGGCACAGTTCGAGGGAGCGGTATTTCCGGTCAACCCCAAGGCCGGGGCGATCCACTCGCTGAAGGCCTACGGCTCCGTCGGCGAGATTCCCGAGGCGGTAGACCTGGCGGTGATCGCGGTGCCCAGGGAGCATGTGCCGGAGGTGGTGGACGACTGCATCGAGCACGGTGTCAAGGGTCTGGTGGTGGTCACCGCCGGCTTCGCCGAAACTGGCGAAGAGGGGGCGCGGATGGAGCGCGAGCTGTGCGCCAAAGTGCGCGCCGCCGGCATGCGGATGGTCGGTCCCAACTGCATGGGGGTGATCAATACCGATCCGGCGTTCTCTCTGAATGCCACTTTCGCCCCCACCCCGGCGGTGGCCGGCTCCATCGGATTCGTCAGCCAGTCAGGCGCCCTCGGCGTGGCGATTCTGAACGTCGCCCAGGAGCTGGGCATCGGCCTGACGCAGTTCGCGTCCATGGGCAACAAGGCGGACGTCTCCGGCAACGACCTGCTGGAGTATTGGGAGCACGACGACGGCACCAAGGTCATCGCCATGTACCTGGAGTCCTTCGGCAACCCTCGGCATTTCACCCAGATCGCCAAGCGGGTGAGCCGCGAGAAGCCGATCCTGGTGGTCAAGTCGGGCCGCACCAGCGAGGGGGCGCGGGCGGCCTCCAGCCACACCGGCGCCATCGCCGGCGCGGACGTCACCGTGTCCGCCTTCCTGGAGCAGTGCGGGGTGCTGCGGGCGGACACCATCGAAGAGCTGTTCCACATCGCCCGCGCCCTCGACCGTTGTCCGCTGCCGGCCGGTTCGCGGGTGGGCATCGTCACCAACGCCGGCGGCCCGGCGATCATGGCGACGGACGCTTGCGTCAACCTCGGCCTTTCGATGGCCGAGCTGTCGGCGGCCACGGAGGCCACCCTGGCGAGCTTTCTGCCGGCCGAGGCCAGCGTCCACAACCCGGTGGACATGATCGCTTCCGCCTCGCAGGAGCAGTATGCCCGCACTCTCCAGGCGGTGCTCGACGACGACTCCGTCGACCTCGCCATGGTGATCAACGTCACGCCGCTCCTGACCAACCCGATGGACGTCCTGGAATCCATCTCGGAGGTCTGCCAGGGCGCCGAAAAACCCGTTCTGGTGGTGATGATGGCGACGGAGGAGTTCTACGAGACCATCAAGCACCAGCCGCACCATCCCCCGGTCTACCGCTTCCCGGAATCCGCCGCCCGAGCGATGAAAACCCTCGCCCGCTACGCTGAGTGGCGCCGGCGGCCGGTGGTCGAGGCGCCGAAGTTCGAAGTGGACGACGCGGCCGTCTCGGAGATTCTGCGGCGCGCCGGCGAGGGCTACTTGCCCTCCGACGACGCTTTCGCCGTGCTCGACCTCTATGGCGTGCCGCGGGCCGGATCGAGCTTCATTCGCACCACCTCCGATGCCTCCGAGGACGAAGGCACCGAAGCGGTGGTGGCGGCGGCCCGGGGGCTGGGTTTCCCGGTGGTGATCAAGGCGGACGCCGAAGGCCTGGTCCACAAGAGCGACCTGGGCGGCGTGGTGGTGGGTTTGGAGGACGAAGCGGCGGTGCGCCGGGCGGTTGTCGAGATGCGGCGGTCGTTGACCGAAGCCGGCTATCCGCCGACCGGCTACCTGGTGCAGGAGATGGTGCGCGGCGGCCACGAGGTGATCTTCGGCATCTCCACCGATCCGCGTTTCGGGCCGCTGGTGATGTTCGGTCTGGGCGGCAAATATGTCGAGGTGTTCAAGGACGTGCGCTTCGGCGTCACCCCCCTGGACCGCCACGAGGCGGAGGAGATGGTGCGCGGCATCCGCGGCTTTGCGTTGCTCGAAGGGGTGCGCGGCGAAGCCGGCGCCGACCTCGACCGCCTGGTCGATACCCTGCTCCGTCTCGCCCAACTCGCCGAGCGTCACCCGGTGATCCGCGAGCTGGACATCAACCCCTTCCTCGCCGGCCCGGACGCCGACACCGCCAAGGCGGTGGATGTTCGCATCCGGGTGGACACCGCTGGCAGCGAGGGGCCGTCAAGTCCCTAGTGGAGGGTTCCCGTGCCGAAAGCCTCTCAGGCGCTTTCCGGCACGGCCCCAGCCGAGCAAGATGCCGGCGATGCGGCGGGCATTCAGGGTCGCAGCGGCCCGCACCAGGTCGCGCAAGTCCCTGGTCAAGAGTCGGGGCAGCTCGCCTCGAAAGTCCTCGCCCAAAAGCGCCGCCGCCGCCAACCAGCGGTTGCCGTGGATCCAGCGCCAGCGGCGGACGCTCATCGCGCCGCTGGTGGTGGAGCCGGCGTGAAGGGCGCGGGCCGCGGGCACCGACCGGGCGCGCCAGCCGGCCCGCCGCAGGCGCACCGCCAGCTCGGCGTCCTCGTAGTAGCTCCCGAGGCGCTCGTCGAAGAACTTGCCGTGTCGATGGGCCGCCGCATCGAGAGCCTCGCGGCGATAGAGTGCGGCGGTCGCCGACACGCCGAAGACCTTCCGCGGCGCCGTCGACTCGTCGAACGGCTCCCCGTGGCCGAGCTGAATCGCCTGCCACCAAGAGTTCCATTCGAGCCCCGCGCCATCGATGACCGCCGGTGTGTCGTAGCGAAGGTTGACCCCTTGTACCGCACCGAGGGCGGGGTCCTTCTCCAACTCGGCGTGAAGGGTGGCGCACCAGCCCGGTTGGATCACCGCGTCGTCATTGACGGTGGCGAGGAACGGCGCCGTGGCGGCGGCGATGCCGGCGTTGGTGGCGGTGGCGAATCCGGCCGGTTCGGGGAGGCGCACGCGCCGGTCCATCAGCCCTGCGATCGCTGCCGGTAGTTCGAACCCCGCCGGCAGGACCAGGACGATCTCCAGCGCCGCGCCGCCGTCCGCCCGCAGCGCTTCCAGGCATTCCGCCAGCAGCGGGCTGCGGCCGAGAGTGGGGACCACTGCGGAGATCTGCGGTGTTACGGCCACCAGGTGAACTCCACCCGGTCGAGGATCACGCCGTTCGGCCGCCCTTCCTTGTTCGGCTTGCGGGCGACGACCACCAGATCCTCGCCCGCCGGCCAGAACACCGGTCCCACCTCGATCCAGGACCACTCCCGGTCGTCCCGCGCCCGCCAGGTGTCGAGGATCACGTCGCCGGCTCGCACTTCGAGGTCGAGGGGCGCTCGTTGGTTGCGCACAAAGAGCACCTTGAGGCGTAGGGTGGCGGCCCGGCCGCCGGCGACCACCGGCGCCGTGGCCCGCTCGCCCTCGCGCAGGGTCCAGCCGCCGTCGAAGCGCCGTCGCTCGATGATCCAGCGTTCCGGGTAGACGTGGCCGCCGGATTTGGCGATCTGCGGGTCCTCGAAGTGGATCACCCGGTTCGGCAGGGTGCTGGCGGCGGTGAACAGGCCGGCGGTGAGGGCGAGCAGCGCACCGGCTCCCCACGAGGCGGGTCGCCGCACCTGGGCGCGCAGGTTCCACAGGAGCCACACGACCACCCCGCCGACGATGGGCCACAGCCAGGTAGCCGGCCGCAGTCGGATGGAACTCGGGAACAGCCGGGCCATATCCAGGCCGGTGCGGGCGGACAGGGCGTCGAGCACATAGCTGCGACCGTCGGCGAAGCTGTAGGTCCAGCCGGGCACCGTCACCCACAGCACCGACAACACCAGCGTTGCGAAACCGAGGAGGGCGAGCAGGATGCGGGCGCCGCCGTAGTGCCGGTTGATCGCTCCGGCGTGCGAACGGCGGTAGCGGTCAAAGAGTGGCACCAACAGCAGGGTGAGGAGCGGCAGGGCGACCAGGGCGTAGCGGAAGGGTGGCGACCAGCCGCCGTACCACTCGGAACGCGGCACCACGATGAACAGGTACGGGAACGAGAACACCGCCAAATCGAACAGGATGCGCCCGGTACGGTCCGCGAGCGCGGGGGAAGCGCCCGGCCAGGGAGGGTTCCAGCGCCGCATCACGGCGGGAATGAGCAGGAGCCACAGCGGCGCGCAGGCAAAGAGGCCGAAGGCGCTGTCCCAGAACAGGCCAAGGCTGCCTTTCACGTACTCGATCACTCCGTAGGCGCTGGGCTCCAGTTCGCCCCAGCTATGGATCTTCAGGGGATTGCCGTAGAGGGCTTGGTTGTAGAGCAGGATGCCCACGCCCAGCAGACCGAGGGCGCCGCCGAGGGCGAGGGCCGGCCGCATGCGGCGGCCGGAATACCACCAGGCGAGGGCCAGGAGCGGTACCGCCAGCAGCATGAACCGAATCTTCAGGAGCGGCAGCAAGAACACCGGCACGGCCAGGGCCAGCCAGCGCCGGCCGCTCCAGTGCGGCCGACGGCCCGCCAGGGCGGGAGCCCCGCCGTGGATCAGGTCGAGGGCGATCATCCCCAAGAGCGCCGCCGGCACTTCCACCCACACCTGGTAGCTGTAGAGCAGCAGCGGCGGCGCGAAGGCGAAGAGCGCCCAGGCGAGGAGCGCGCCGCCGGGGCGGTGCGGCGTGTAGTGCCGAGCGAGGCGAAGGGTAAGCCAGGCGAGGGCCGCGGCGAGGGCGGCCATCATCAAGAGAGCGCCAAGTTTTCCGTAGAGTGCGTAGGCCGGCACCAGCGCCACCGGCAGGGCCTCGTTGTGGCGCGAGAAGAGCTGTCCTTCCGGCCCCACCGGATCGCCCGGCTGCGGCTCCAGCGGGCGGTCGAGAAAGTAGCGCCAGTCGCCATCGGCATAGTTGTTGGTCAAGTCCGCGTCGAAGTCATGCGCCAGGCTGTGGGTGATCAGCAGGTAGAAAGGCTCATCGCCGTCCGGTGGCCGGTGGTGGGTAGACCACGGGATGAGCGCCGCATAGACCACCAGCGGCAGGGCGAAAAACAGCCACGAAGGCGACCCCGGCAAGCGTTCGCCTAAGAGCGGCCGCAGCGCCATTACCTGGTGGGCCACTCGGTGGACGAGCAGCAGGAAGAGCCCCGCGGCGAGGAACTCCGGCGACAGATCGATCGGCAGCAGCGAGCGGCCCGCCGCGACGAGCCCCAAGGCCGCGGCGAGCCCCGCCTGGGCGCGAACCACCGCCGGCCGAAGGCGGCGGCCTCCTCGCCGCCGCGCGGCCCGTTCGAGTCCGTGCAGGGCGGCCATCACCAGCGGCAAGGCCAGCAGGGTGCCGGAGAGCGGGTCACCCGCGGGGAGCGGATCGATCCACCGCAGCACAAGAGCCGCGACCAGCAAGATCAAGATCGTCACGGCGCCACCTCGAGGCGGTGGATGCGCACCAGCACCTCCGGCGGTAGATTCGGAGATCGGATCCAGCGCAGCGCCGCGTCCTCACCGCCGGGCAGAGGGTCCGGAGCTTTCACCTCGGCGCGGTACACGGTGCCGAAGAAAGGACCATCGTTGTGCGCACTGAGCCAGTGGAAGGCGGTGGGGGTATCGTCCGCCGCACCCTCCAGGGCGGCGCGCACGTCCGGCCGCCGGGCGGCCCACTCGGCGGTATCGCGACCGGCCAGCAGAGACGCCTGGAAGATCACCCGATCGCCGTCTCCGCCGGCCGCCGGGGAGAGCCATTGGAGGCGGGCGACCTCGGTGCCCGCGGGCAACTCCACCGAATTCGACAGGCTGGTCGAAAGGAGCAGGCGGGTGCTGTCGCCCTCCGGTACGGCGAGGCGGATCTGCGGTCGCTCAACGGTGAGGGAAGCGTCCACCGGCAGCGGGACCACGCCGGGCGCCGGCGGCAGGCAGGCGAGGGCCGCGAGCGCCGCCACCGTCGCGCCTAGGACTCGGATCCAGCCGCGCCGCATCGGTCGAGCCGCCGCCGACCCGGCGACCAGGAGCATCACCGTCAGAGCCGGACGTGCGTTGAAGGCCGCGCTCGAGGGGTGCGCTGCGAGCCAGGGGTACGCGGCGGCCGCGGCAGCGAAGAAAAACAGCACCAGAACCCCGCCGCGCGCCCATCGCTCGACAGCCGCCGGCAGGCGCGATGCGACCCAGGCGGCAGGGGCCACGAGAACGGTAGTGGTGAGATTCCAGCCGGGGCCGAACAGCACGACGAGGGCCGCGACGGTGGCCGCCCGCCGGGCGTCGGTTAGAAACGCCAGCGCCGCCGCGGCGGCGACCGGCGGGGCCAGCAGCCGAACGGCCGGGAGCAGCCACGATCCCGTGGCCACCCCATCCTCGAACAGCGTCGCGCCGCGCCAGACGAGCTGGGCGGCGAGGGCCAGCGGCGCGAGCACCGCGAAGCGTTCAATCCAGCTCTGATGCTGTTGCTGCAGGGCGTGAATGCCCTCGGCGATCACCAGGGCCAGGGCCAGCGCCAACACCGCCGTGGACCGGCTCGGCCCCGGCGGCAGAGCGATGAGGACGGTGCCGAGGGTCACTGCACCCGGCGCCAGCCAACGCCCGCCGAGCGCGGCTCCGAGCACCAGTCCGAGCACCGCGGTCGTCCCCAGCCAAATCGTTTCGAGGATGCCTTCGGGGGTCCGTTCCAAGGCGGCGAAACCGAAGGCGAGAAGGGCTGTCACAGCGCACATGGCAAGACGCCCGAGGAGGGTCCTCGAGGTCGCAGAATGGGTGCTGTAGCGAAGCATCGACACGGGTTGCGGCATCTTACTTCGGTCGCGTATCGGTCTCGTCAGCATCGCTGCTAGACTCCTGCGATCATGCTCTCCCGAGACCTACTTCGCAGTGATGCGGAGCGCGTGCGCCAGGCCCTTGCCAGCCGCCGCGCCGACCCGCAGTTGATCGACCGCTGGAGCGAGCTGGACGGTGAGCGCCGCTCCTTGTTGGTGGAGGCGGAAGACCACAAGCGCCAACGCAATGAGTCCAGCAAGGCGATCGGCCGGATCAAGCAGCAGGGGGGCGATGCCTCCGAGGCGATCGAAGCCGTTGGCCGGCTCAAGAAACAGATCGCCCAGGCGGAAGAGAAGCTCGCCGCCATCGAGCGCGACCTGTCGGTGATCGAAGCCTCCCTGCCGAACGTGCCGCACGACAGTGTGCCGGAGGGCGAGGACGAATCGGACAACCGCATCGAGCGGGTGATCGGCGAACCGACGGAGTTCGACTTCGAACCCCAGGCCCACTGGGATCTTGGCACCCGCCTCGGCATCCTCGATTTCGAGCGCGGGGCGAAGGTCACCGGTGCGCGATTCACCGCTTACTTCGGCCTCGGCGCCCGGTTGGAGCGCGCCCTGATCGGCCTGATGCTCGACCTCCACGGCGAACGCCACGGCTACACCGAAGTGATCCCCCCCTACATGGTCAACGCCGATTCACTGTTCGGAACCGGCCAGCTTCCGAAATTCGAGCACGACCTGTTCAAAGTCCGCGAGCACGAGTACTACCTGGTGCCGACGGCGGAAGTGCCGGTGACCAACCTGCATCGCGACGAAGTGCTCGACGAGGCGGAGCTGCCGCTCGCCTACTGCTCGTTCACGCCCTGCTTCCGCAGCGAGGCGGGCTCCTACGGCAAGGATGTGCGAGGCCTGATCCGGCAGCATCAGTTCCACAAGGTCGAGCTGGTGCAGTTCACCACCCCGGAGTCGAGCTGGCAGGCGCTCGAGGAACTCACCGGCCACGCCGAGCGGGTGCTCGAGATGCTGGAGCTGCCGTACCGGGTGGTCACCCTCGCCACCGGCGATCTCGGCTTTTCCTCCGCCAAGACCTACGACCTCGAAGTATGGCTGCCGGGCCAGCAGGCCTTTCGGGAGATCTCCTCCTGCTCCAACTTCGGCGACTTCCAGGCGCGCCGCTCCAACCTGCGCTACCGCCCGACGGACGGCGGCAAACCGCGCTTCCTCCACACCTTGAACGGCTCCGGCCTGGCCGTTGGCCGCACGGTGGTGGCGATCCTCGAGAACTACCAGCAGGCAGACGGCTCGGTGGTGATTCCGGAGGTGCTGAGGCCGGCGATGGGTGGGGTCGAAGTGATCAGGCCCTCGGCCTGAGAACCAACCGATGATTCGACCCGCTGAGTCCGGCGACCGTTCGGCGCTTTTGCACCTGGCCGAAGCCAGCGGACTTTTTCCGCCGTCTGAACTTCCAGGTCTCGACGCCCAGCTCTCAGAGTACTTCGATGGCCAACGGGAGGAGCACGCCTGGATTGTCGATGACGACGGTGGTGTGCAGGCGGCCGCCTACTACGCGCCGGAAATCTTCACCGACGGCACCTGGAATCTCTACTTCATCGCCGTCCTTCCGGGCGACCAGAGAAAAGGCCGCGGCGCCGCGTTGCTCCGCCACGTCGAGAACGACCTGCGCGAGGGCGGCCAGCGCGTTCTGATCGTCGAAACCTCCGGCCTCGACGGCTATGAACAGACCCGGACCTTTTACGACAAGAACGGCTACACGGAAGAGGCGCGCATCCGCGATTTTTACCAGGCCGGTGAGGACAAAGTGGTTTTCTGGAAGGCCCTGTAGGCTACGCAACGTAGACGATCAGCACCACCGCGGTCCCCCACAGCGCGAGATTGGTGAGGAACGGCAGATCCTCCATCAACGCCTCGGTGGGGTTGCGCTTGCCGGGCTTCTGGTACACCAGGTAGAGGTATCGAAATACCCCGAAAAGCACCAGCGGCACGGTGTAGAGCAGGTAGGTGCCGCCGAAGGCTTCCGTCGCCTCCGGCGAGACGGCCCACAGGGCGTAGGAGACCACCGCCGAGGCGGTCACCACGTTGATCATCTGATCGAGGAAGGTCTCGCTGTACTGGCCGAGCACCAACCGCTGGTCCTTTGCCCGGTCGGCCAGCAGGGTGATCTCGTGGCGGCGCTTGGAGAAGGCCAGGAAGAGCGCCAGGAAGATGGTGCACAGCAGCAGCCAGTTCGAGATCGCCACCCCGATGGCGGCGCCGCCGACCAACACCCGCAACACAAAGCCGAGGCTGATGATCATCACATCGAGGATCACCACTTCCTTGAGGTGGAGGGTGTAGAGCCCGTTGAGCACCAGGTAGATGCCGACGACCAGGGCGCAGACCGGGTTGAGCATCCAGGCCACCACCAGCGCGACGATGGCTGCTGCTGCTGCGGCGCCCACCGCCACGGAGACCGGCAGGGTGCCGGCGGCGATCGGGCGGTGCTGTTTCAAGGGGTGATGGCGGTCGCGCTCGCGATCCTTGACGTCGTTGAGCAGGTAGATCGCCGACGCTGCCAGGCAGAACGCGCCAAAGGCGGCCAGCGCTCGGGGTAGCGCGTTGCCGTCGAGCAGCAGTTCGCTGAACACCAGCGGTGCCAGCACGAACAGGTTCTTCGCCCACTGGGTGGGGCGCATGGAGCGAATCAGAGCACCGAACATGGGCGGCTACGGCGCTCCCCAAAGATCTTTTTCGTCGCGCGGCTCGGCGGGCCGGCGGTCGGGCCTGTCGCGCAGGGCGCGCACCTCCGCCATCACCGGTTCGAGGGCCTGATCCTGATACTCCCCGAGGCGGGCAATGCCGCCCAGGGCGAGGTCGATCAGTTGGTCCAACTCGGCGCGGCTGAAACTGCGCGTCTCCCCGGTGCCCTGGATCTCGATGATCGAGCCGTCGCGAGTGGCGACGACGTTCATGTCCACGTCGGCGATCGAGTCCTCGGAATATTCGAGGTCCAGAAGCGGAATGTCCTGCACCACTCCGGCGCTCACCGCGGCCATTTGGCCGACCACCGGCCAATTCTTGATGTCGCCGGTCAAGAAGAGGTGCCCGAAGGCCTGCACCATCGCCACCCAGGCGCCGGTGATGGCCGCCGTCCGGGTGCCGCCGTCGGCTTGCAAAACATCGCAGTCGATGTACAGGGTACGGTCCGGAAAGGCGCTGCGGTCCACCACCGCTCGCAGGCTGCGGCCGATCAGCCGCTGGATCTCCGACGAGCGGCCGGAGGGCTTGCCCTTGGTCACCTCCCGCGCCGAGCGGGTGGAGGTGGCGCGCGGCAGCATGGCGTACTCGGCGGTCACCCAGCCCAGCCCCTTGTCGCGCAGGAACGGCGGCACGCGGTTCTCCACCGAGGCGGACACCAGCACCCGCGTGTCGCCCATGTCGATGAGGGCCGAGCCTTCGGCGTATTTCATCGGTCCTAGCTCGACGCGGACCGGGCGCATGGCGTCGGCGGCGCGGTCGCCGGAGCGGATCGTTTCGTTCATCGGGCTATCGTACCCCTTCGGGGAGGCCGAATTCCGTCACATCCACCCATTCCATCGGTGGCCGCGGCTGATCGAGGATGCGGCCGGCGAAGTTGCGGAAGGCTTCGTCGCCATCGGTGACGCACAGTTCTAGGAAGGGTTCGGTCATCTCGGTCAGGAGATCCGCCGTCGCCAGGCCCTCGGCCACCGCGTCGGCGACGGCGTCCGCGGAGTCCACCAGGGTGACCTCCGGCCCCGCGACCCGCGCCAGCACCGGCCGCAGCAGGGGGTAGTGGGTGCAGCCGAGAACCAGCGTGTCCGCCCCCCAGTCGAAGAGCGGCGCAAGGTAACGCCGGGCCACCTCTTCGGTGATCGCGTCGTCGTGCCAGCCCTCCTCGACCAGCGGCACGAAGAGCGGGCAGGCGCGGCTTTCGATGGCGAGGTCCGACCGTTCGGCCTCCAGGGCGCGCTGGTAGGCGCCGGAAAGAACCGTGGCGCGGGTGGCGATCACCGCTACGCGGCCGCCGGAGGTCTCCGCGGCGCGCCGCGCGCCGGGTCCGATCACCCCCCAGATCGGCACTTCCGGGTGGAGTTCATCGAGGGCGAGTGCGGAGGCGGTGTTGCAGGCCACCACCACCGCTTTGACGCCGCGGTCGAGGAGAAAGTCCACGTTGCGGCGGGTGTAGCGTCGCACCGTCTCAGGAGATTTGTTGCCGTAGGGCAGGCGCGCCGTATCGCCCAGGTAGACGATCGACTCCATCGGTAGCCGGCGCCGCAGGGCGGCGGCGACGGTCAGGCCGCCAATGCCGGAGTCGAAGACGCCGATCGGGCGCTGCCGATGCTCGACGAGGGACGTGAGATCCCGCGGTCCTACCGGGTGCAAGAGGACCTCAAGCCTGGGGGTCCGCGTCCGCCTTCGGCCGCGCGATCAGGTCCGGCGCCGCGGCCAGCGGGCGGGAGGTGTCGAGGTGGCCGGCGAAGGTCATCGATTGTTCGCCCATCCACAGAGGCACCACGCGGGTGACTTCCGGCACGTTGAGTACCACTGAATTCACCAGGCTGTAGGCCATCTGGATCTCCTGGAGGGATCCGGCCTCAGGAGTCCAGGTCTCCACCTCGGGGGTTTCCACCGGCCCGTCGCCCTCTTGCGTCGCTTCGGCTTTGGCGGTCACACCGGCCGGTGCCAGGTCGATGTAGGCCAGGCCGGAATCCGTCAGGTACACCCCGACCACCTCCGTCGGGCGGCTGAAGATTGCCTGGAGGGATTCCTGCCGTGGGCCTTCGAGGAGTGCATCGAGCACCCGGCGTACCCGCTCTTCCGGCGAGCCGGTGAGGGTGAGGTCCCGCGGGTCCGGATAGAGTAGGCCGCCCTCGCCCGGAAAGTAGAGGTTGATCGTCTGGCCGGAGGTCCGGGTGTCGTCCGCCGTCGTGTCGTCTTCGGCCGAGGGTGCGGCGCCGCCGCAGCCGATCCAGATCGTGACCAGCAGCGCAAAGCCCCAAAGGGGTCCGCGCCGGAGGGCGGTCATTCCGTCGGCTCCGTGGCCTCGTCGTCTACGGAATGGCCTTCGATCATCGCCCGGAAGCGCACCACCGCGCGGGTTACCGCGTCCACGAGCTGGGAGCGGTAGCCGGCGTCCTGCAGCTTGCGCTCCTCCTCGGGATTGCTGATGAAGCCCAGCTCTACCAACACCGCCGGCATGGCCGCCCCCATCAGTACCCGGAAGGGCGCCTGCTTCACCCCGCGGTCGCGCAGGCCGAGGGCGCCGTTCAGCTCTTCCTGGATGAGGGCCGCGAGGCGCTGGCTTTCGATCAGGTGTTCGCTCTGGGCGAGGTCCCACAGGATGAGCTGGAGATCGTAGAGCGGGTCGCCGGCGTCCGACGGCGGCGGTGTCTCGCTGCCCGCATCGGCGCCCTGGTTTTCCCACTCCGCCGAGCGCGCCGCTCGGGCGTCGCTCGCCTGCAGGCTCAAGAAATAGGTCTCGGCGCCGTGGGCGCTCTTGCCGCCGGCGACGGAGTTCAGGTGGAGGGAGATGAACAGGTCCGCTTTGTTCTGGTTGGCCAGGGCGGTGCGGCTGTCGTGGGCCAGTTCCGTGTCCTCGGTACGGGTGAGCAGCACCCGTACCGGCAGGCGGCTCTCCAAGCGCGTCTTGAGGGCCCGGGCGAGCAGCAGGGTGAGATCCTTTTCCTGCGTGCCGGAGGGACCCAGGGCGCCGGTCTCGCCGCCGCCGTGACCGGGGTCCAGCACGATGGTGCGAAGGCCGGCGCTCGGCCGCGGGGGCTCGATCAGGTCGTTCGAGGGCAGGGTCGCCGAACGCTGACTGCGCGGGTGCACATCGAACACCACCCGGAAGGGGGACTCCAGAGTGTAGGTGTCGTAGGAGGCATCCACGGAGATGTCCAGCTCCACCCGGCGGTCGCGAATCTTAATGTTGCGTACCAGCGGATCGCTGTCTTCGAAGCGCCAGGCGGTGGGGGCGATGCGGTCGTCGAGCAGGTGGAGCACCGGGCCGCCGAGGGAATCCTCCACCCGGTAGCGCGGGGCTTCGGGAAACTGCAGCACCACGGTGGTCAACCCTTGCAGGTTGACCACGTCCACCAGTACCGGCAGCTCCCGCGAGCCGCGGGGCTCGATCACCAGCCGAGATTCCGCCTCGATCCAGCCGAAGCGGTAGCCCATCACCTCACCGAAGGTCGCCCGCAGGAAGGCGAGGGGCACCTGAATTCCCTGCGACCCGCCGATGGGGGCGGGCCGCAGCGGCACCAGTTCCTCGTCGTCCACCACCAGCGAGCCGCTCTCCGGGCCGAAGATGTAGGTGTGCTCATCGAGCTGCAGGCGAAAGCCCTGATCATCGGGTCCCGGCGTCAGCGTGCCGCCGAGCTGATCCACCAGCGGCTGCAGTGGGAACAACGGTCCTTCGGCGGTCATCACGGAGGACACCGAACTCACCGAGGTGGCGGGCTGCGCCAGGGCCGGGGAGAGCGCCAGAACGGCGGCGGAGCAAACGAGCAGAAGCCTGCCGGCAAGAGCCTTCACGGCGGCGAGGATACCATCGGGGGGTGGGCGCGGACGGCACGGAACGGGTTCTTCCGGTGGCCGGACCCGCGCTGCGGGTCAACCCGCTCTCGAGCCGCGCTGTCGCTTCTCACGGTGGGTTGGAGGAGTTCTGGGTGTCCGAGTTCCTTCGCTTGGTCTTCTCGGTTCCCGCAAGGGCGAAGACGCTGTCCGGGATGGGCTGATTCACCTCAAGGTCCGTCACCAACACTTCGGCTCGCATCACCGGCTGGCCCTGGTCGTCCAGAGCGCTCGCCGAAAGGCTTTGCGGCAGGACGATTCCATCGACCGACCGGTAGTCCTTGAGTTCGATTTTGCCGAGAATTCCAGAATCGCTCTTCCTCTGAGAGATCGTCTCCGGCACCCACATTTCGGCATGCCGCGCGACGCTGACTTGGTAACTTCCACTATCGTCTTTCGCGACGAACGCGAGCTGACCTGCCGTACTTGCCGATGCTGCGGCCGGGATCGGCTCGGCATTCTCGACTTGGCCGGCTCGTTCGACGACATCCGACAATCGAAGCAGCAGATCTCCGGAATCGGCAGTGCGAAGAAAATCCACCGGTAGGAAGAGGGGATTCATCATCGCAGCCGTTGGATTTCTGGAGTCCTCTTTGCCCATCGACAGGATGTCCGACTCCAAGAGCCAGATTTGAAATTGTTCCCCGTCGAATGCGACATCCGTATCCTCTGCTAGACCGAGCTCTTTGTCGGCTCGGCTGTTGATTCGGTATCTGTTGTCGGCCTCCCAGTACTCGAAGGAAACATTTCCCTCGCGAGTACCCTCCGGTGTGCCGATGTAGACGACCGCCGAGGCTTTCATGTACACGCTTTCGATGCTGGAATACTGGTCGACGAACGGAGCGAGGCTTGGTGCCTCTTCGCCCTCTGCGGTCGACGTGAAGATCGTCGTTGCAATCACCGCAAGGGTGATGAGAGTGTTCGCAAGAACGTTTTTTTGACGCGTCATCGTGACTCCCGTTTCATGGTTTGCTTCTTCTGATCTACGAACAGGAGACGGTCTCCGTTCCCGTCGGTCTCCTTTTGATTCCTGTCGGATCTACTCGGCTGTCCACATTTTTGTTCCGCTGAGGCTGGTCAATTCGCTGTTGACATCTGTATATCCTGTCGCAACAACAGTTACACGGATTTCCCCCTTGAGTTCTTTTGAGATCGCAGTGCCCGTTATGACGGTGGCTTCCGGGAAGCGTCGGCCGATCTCGGCTCCCGCAAGCTCGATGTCTCCAATCGTCAGGTCCTCACCTCCGACGACATTGACTAGGACGCTCTGCTCGCTTCCGGGTACAAGGTCTTCGGTAAGAGGGTTTTCTAGCGCTGTTAAAGCTGCCTCTCTGGCTGTTGCTGTTTCCTTTGAGATGATGCCAGTTCCCATCTTTGCGTATCCCTTTGCCTTCATGGCCGTTCGAAGGTCGGCGAAGTCGACGTTGATGAGGCCTGGTTGAAGTAGGAGGTATGAGATGCCTTCAACAATCCATCTCAGTACTTCGTTGACACGAGCGAAGGCTGCATGGAGGGACTCCTGAGAATCTACTACGGCGAACACCCTGTCGTTGGGAATCACTATCAGAGAGTCGACGTATTTCAGTAGGTCTTTGATTCCGGTGCTGGACACTCTCGATCGTACTTTTCCCTCAAAGCCGAACGGCTTTGTGACGACTGCAACGCAAAGAACGCCAAGATCCTTGGCGATTCGTGTCAAAACCGGAATGCCACCTGTACCGGTTCCCCCACCCATGCCGGCGGTTACGAATAAGAGGTCTGTCGGAGCGAGGAGGTTTCGTATTTCCTCTTCGGATTCGAGTGCCGCTCGATTTCCAATTTTGGGGTCGCCTCCTGCTCCGAGTCCTCGGGTGAGATTTTTGCCAATCTGAATCACATGGTCAGCAGATCGTCCCGTTAGCGCTTGCACGTCGGTATTCAAGCATGTCAGCTCAACTCCCTTGAGCCCTCGTTCAGCGATATGTTCGATCGTATTGCACCCACCTCCACCAATTCCTACCGCTTTGATGACGGGTCCTGTGGTGGCCTTTGAGACGGTAGGGCTTCGATCGGCGGTCGTGAGGCCGAGAGGTGATAGACGCTTCAGCTCTTTCTCGATACGGATAGCAAGATTCAAGAAGACATGCTCTTGCTCGGCCTTGCTGATAGCCAAGAGTGGACGAGACGGATTGTTGACGGATTGAAACTGAGAGAGTTCTCTGGTTTCAAGAAATCTGCAGGGACTGACGACAACTGGCAGGATGAGAGTTCCCTCTCGCTCGGCTTTCTCGAGCAGAGGGGGCAGTTCGTTGTCGGCTATGAAGTCAGATCCTAGGAAGTCGGCGCTAACGAGCAATATCGCCACCCGAGCCTTGCGGATGGCAGCATCTATTTCGCCTTGCCAGTCTGCGCCGGCCTCGAGTCGGGTGTCGGACCAAACGTCGAGACCGAACTTCCGTACAAGCGGGCGCAGATGTACGGTCAATCGATTGAGCCAAAATATGTCTTGTTGGCTATAGCTTACGAAAACGTGTGCGGTTTCTGTGGCCATACCTTCTGCCTCTCTAGTCCAAGCTACGATCTTGTGCAGCGGCCGAGCAAGCTCGGGGCTGCCAGTAACACCAGATCTGCCCGCTTGCCGGCCTCACCAGAGCCGAACCGTTGAGTGGGTCAGCCCGGGCAACCTTCCATGGTCACCGCGACGGAGCGCGACGCGAGAACCTCGCCGAGGCTGGGCGAGACGACGAAGAATTCCATACCGTCGGTCACCCAAGAACCGGTGGCAATCGAACCGACGGTTGGGACGGACCCCAACAGATTGCCGTCCGGCGCACCCACGCGGATCTCCAGCGGTCCCGTGGCGTCTTTGAACCGCCATGACAGCAGGGTGCGCCCGATCATCAGACCTTCGCAGGCCAGGATCGGATCGGGTTCGGCCCAAAGCCCTTCGCCCGATTCTCTGGGTGACGCTGCTCGGTTGCCGCCACCTAAATACCCAAGGGCGATGAGGCCTTCGCGGGTCTCTTCGTCCAGTCCAGCGTCTTCCGCCCGGCCGCCAATCGCCTGTTTGACCGCCCGACAGGGGGAGCTTCCCAGGCGCTCGGTGACTTCGCCGATCAATTCATGGTACCGGCGGCGCCTGCGGTCCACTAGGTTGTCGTGCTCGCCGGGGTCGGCGGCTAGATCGTAGAGCGCACCTGTCGCCTGACGGCAGTCGACGATCACTTTCTCGTTGCCCCGCGCCGCCGCGACGAAGTGGTCGGTGCGATGGGTCATGGCGATCGCCAGCCGCAACCTGTTCTCGTCGAGCGGACCGAGCAGCGAGTCGCCGTCGAGCCCGGCCGGCGGCTCCAGGCCGGCCATCTCGACCAGGGTTGGGAAGAGGTCGACGTTCGAGACCGGTAGATGGCTGCGCTGCGCGCGTCGGGTGGTGGGATGTCGGATCATCAGTGGAATCCGGATGACCTCCTCGAAGACCGTCGAGTGCTGGACACCGCCGTGGTCCATCAGCTCTTCGCCGTGATCGGTACTGAGAACGACCACGGTGCTGCCGGCCAGCCCCTGTTCCTCCACCGTGTCGAGGAGGCGGCCGAAGGTGCGGTCGGCAAAGAGTACCTGGCCGTCGTAGAGATCCCGGACTCGCTCCAATTCGTCGTCCGTCTCGATCGAAAAGGTGTGGCCGGTGGTGGTAGCGAAACGTCCCGTATAGCCTGCCCGGTAGAGATGAGCCGATTGTGGCCGAACGCGATAGGGGGAGTGGGGAGCCATGAAATGAATCCAGGCGAAAAACGGCGGCCGAGCCTCTTTGCGGAGCCAGTTGACGAAGCGTTCGAGCACCGCCTCGTCGTCGACTACGTTGTCGTTGTCGGCATCGTTCTCCGGCGTCCTCAGCATGATCTCGTAGCGTTCAAAGCCACGGCCGAAGCCGCGCACCGGCACCAGTTGCACTTGAGCCGAGACGAATCGGGTCTGGTAGCCGGCAGCGGCGAAAGTCTGGGCGACGGTCGGGACGTCGGGAACCAACTCCCAGCCTTGAAAGACGCGGCTCGGCCAACGACCGGTGAAGGCGGCGGCGAAGGAGGTCGGCGTCGCCTGTGCCGTCGACCAGGCGCGCTCGAAGACCACTGCCTCGTGGGCGAAGTCGTCGATCCTCGGCGAGGTGGGCCGCTCGTAGCCGTAGGCACCGAGCCGATCGGCACGCAGGGCGTCAAAGGTGACGACCAGGACGTTGGTACCCGGTGCCACCGGAAGAGCTTGCGCCAGTTCGGAGACCGGAGGTGGTGGCCCGCAGCACAGGGTGGCAGCACCAACCAGCAGCGAGCAAGCCGTCAGGCAGTGCCTGGCGCGAGCATGGAGCGGCGGCCTGGAGGGCGAAGTCAAAGTCTGCATCGTGAGAGGCCCTTTGGCGAAAGTTCGGCAGAGGGTCGCCGATCAGCGGCCGGCGCCATCGTCGGCGATTCGGCGTAATATAACCTCCCGCATATCAACCTTGACCGAACGGAGAAAAATATCAAGGCAGTCCCGAAGCGACGAGAGCCGTACAAAGACCCTTTTCTCGACGTTCCCGATCCGAGTCCTGGCATGAGTCGGCTGAGTAGAAAAATACGCACCTTGGCTCTGGGCCTGATGATCTCGCTGACGACGTTCGAAGTTTTGGCAAGGGTGCTCTTTCCGTTGGCCGACCTGCCCCATTTCAACCGCCTCGGCTACGCCAACGCCGGTGCCGGCGCCGGTGGAGCGAACTTGGCTCATCGAACCCTCTGGTGGTGGTCCGAGCCGGACGGTACTTCCTTTACTCGCCAGCTCAATCTCTACGGTTTCCACGATCGTCAATGGCGCCTGAGCAAACGCCGGGGAACCCGCCGCGTTGCCTTCATTGGGGATAGCTTCGTCGAGGGATACGGCGCCCCCGGCGGCGCTACCCTGACCGCCGAGTTCGAGCACTTCCTGCGCCGCCGAGGAGACCGGGTTGAGGCGCTCAATCTGGGAGCCGGGGGTTTCGGCCTCGACGAATACCTGGCTTTAGCTCGCGACGCTGTGTCGACCTTCCGACCCGACGATCTGGTGCTCGTGCTCTACATGAACGATGTTTATCGGATTCCCGAAGCTCCCGAGACCCTGCTGACCGGCGAACCCGATCTCGGGCGCACCGAGCGCTGGAAACCACGTTTGATCGAGGTTGTTCGCCGGTTGCGCAGCGGCCACCAGATGCCGCTGCGTTGGCACCGACCCGCTAGCGCTACGCCCACCCCACTGGCAATCGAGCCTCGGCTCGCCGCGGATCCGCAGCTGGTGAAGAACATCCACCGGTTCGTCGAGCCCGAGATCGCTGAATCGATGCTGGCCGGGCGGCTCAACCCCGCGATTACCAACCTACTGCGCCGCAGCGAGCGAGTGCTCGTCGAGCCGGTGGATCTTTCCCCGGTGTTGAGCGCTCTCGATCGCTTCACCGACCGCCAGGGTACTCGCTTGTGGGTGGTGTTTCTCCCCTCCCTCAACCAAGTGACGGACCGCTACCTGCCCGAGCAGAGACGGATGTCCGGGCCGATCGCCGCGGAGACGCTGACGGCGCCAGCCTTCCAACGCCATGCCCGCGATCTCGCATCGACCTGCCAACGGCTCGCTGTGCCGTTTCTCGACCTGACGCCGGCTCTTTCACGGGCCGAGGCGGAGGGGCAGCGCCTGTACTGGCCTTACGACGCTCACATGACCGCAGCGGGATACTCGGTGGTCGGCAGGAAGATCGCCGATTGGTGGCTCGAATCCGGAAATCGTGATTTAGAAGTCGATTTCTAGTCGCCTCAAAATTGAGACTTGCTTGCGTCTTTTAAATCCTGGCCGGCCTGGTTCTGGACCAGATAAGTCGAATCAAACCATATTAAATTTGTTATCAATATTTTAATATAAATTTTGTCGCAAGGTATACTGCGAACTCTGATTTGGATGTTGTTTTCGTTGAGGAATTGCAGGGAAATGCGCGGGCCCGCCAACTGAGTCACTCGTACGGCGACGGGAACGAAAATCGAAACTTTCTCGAAGGCCTTCTTCCAAGGTTAGATTCAAGATTCACCCTGAGATTCGCCGAGAACGGGCTGAAACGAGCCTGTTCGGTGAATTGAATTAAGCGATCGGTCCGGTCGGCTGTCCGGGGAAGGGGTGAAGCGCAGATGGGTGGACCGAACGGTGCGGACTTGGGGACGGGGAGAGTCTGATGTTCGAACTCGAATTCACCGGCGAGCGGGTCGTTCCGGGCAAATTAGACGGCGAACTTCTTCTCGAGCATGTCTCTCGCTACGGATTCGCGGCTCGTTTGGTGCGCGATCTCGAGGTACTCGACTTTGGCTGCGGCACTGGCTTCGGTTCGTCGATGCTACGCCAGGGAGGCGCCCGCCGGGTTGTCGGTTCGGACGTTTCAGCAGCCTCTATCCTCTTCGCCAGGTCGCGATACGAGTGCCCTGGTGTGAGCTTTTGCGTTACGGACTGCGAGATGGCTGGACTGGCTCCCGATTCCTTCGACGCGGTGGTGTCCTTCGAACTCATCGAGCGCCTGGCGTCCTACCGCCGTTTCCTCAGGGAAACGAAGCGACTCCTGCGGCCCGGCGGTTTGTTTGTGGTCTCGACGCCAAACACCCGCCTCAACCGTCGCGAGCCGGGGGTCGAGCCGAATCCCTTCCACACCCATGGGTTCACTCCCGATGAGCTGAGGCAGGTTCTGGGCGAGGACTTCGCGCAGGTTGAGCTGTTTAGCCAATCGCCGACGGAGGGTGCCTACCGTCGCTGTGCCGCACCCACGATCAGCTCGCAACGCTGGTCCGCCCGTTCGGTCGGGCCGCCGACCTCGTTCCGGCTGGCGGGGAACGGCGCTGCAGACGAGTCTCCATACCTCCTCGCCCTGTGCTCGGACGAGCAAGGCGATGTCGCCAGTATTGTCGGCGAGGACTCGTTCCACGTCAGCGAGACCGATGCCGTTCGCCGATGCGATGGCCGCATCGTCGAGTTACAGGCGGAGCTCGAGGAGCGCACCCGCTGGGCGCAGCAAGTCGAGGAAGAGTCGGCCCGCCGCGGCCACCAGATGGTCCAGCTCCAGGCGGAGCTCGACGAGCGTACTGACTGGGTGCACGAGCTCGCGAGTGAGTCCGAGGCCCGCGCCCGCCGCATTCTCGAGCTGCAAGGGGAGCTTGAGGAGCGCCTGTGTTGGGCGACCCGGGTCGACAAAGAGCGCCGGGAGCGCGGCCAGCGCATCCGCCAATTGCAGGGCGCGCTCGAAATCCTCGGCCAGTCGATCCAGCGACTGTCGGAAGTCGAAGAGCGCTTCGAACGGCGGCTGGTCGGAGTCGACGAGCGACTGGACCATCTCTCTTCGCAGGAGATCGTGAAATCCGAGTGCGACCGCCAGCGCGACGATGCCGTGAGCTGGAATCGAGACAGTCTCATCTTTCAGCAACAGGAGATCGAGCGACTGGCCGGACGGCAGGCTGAGCGTGAACACCGGCAAAGGTCGGGTCGCCGCTCACTGGAGCAGATTCAGCGCGCTGTCGACGGACTCGAGCGCCAGGTTGCGGTGGTTTCCCAGCAGACCGAGCGGCATTTCGACGATCACGTGTACTGGGCTGAGCAGTCGCGGGCGATCGAGTTTGCCGCGAACCGGTCCCGCGAGCTGATCGATCTGCTCTGGGGCAGTCGTTCTTGGAAGGTCTACGCCGGCATCACTCGGTGGCTGACCTCCTTGCGGCCGAACTGGTTTTCGGCGAATCGACGGCAGGTCGAGGTTCCCGCAGCGAAGCCGCTAAGGGTAGAGCAGGTGGCGCTCGAGCCGAGAAGCCAACGACGGGTTCTGATCATCGACCACCGCCTGCCCACGCCGGACCAGGACGCCGGCTCGCTACGCATGATGGAGCTGATCACCGTCTTCCAGCATCTCGGCTTCGAGGTCACTTTTCTGCCGGAGAACCTGTTCGCCGCGCAACCGTACTGTCGCCGCCTCGAGCACAGAGATGTCGCGGTGGTCGCGACGCCGCATGTCTCGTCGGTTCGTTCGTACCTGCTCGAGAACGGTCGCCGGTTCGATCTCGTGCTGGTGTCACGATTCCACATCGCCAAAGGCTGCATCGACATGATTTGCGAGCTTTGTCCGGAGGCCCGCTTGGTTTTCGACACGGTGGATCTCCAATTCCTCCGCCTGGAGCGCCGGGCCGCCATCGAGGCGAACGAAGCGCTCGTTGCGGACGCGGAGCGGGTCCGCGCCGAAGAGTTCGCCATTGCCGCGCGCGCCGACGCCACACTGGTCGTCAGCGAGGTCGAAGGCGAGATGCTGGCTCGTGAGCTGCCTGGACACGACGTCCACCTGGTCTCGCTGATCCACGGCGTGCGCGAGCAAGTGCCAGGCTTCGACCGACGTCAGGGGTTCTATTTCGTCGGCGGCTTCGAGCATCCTCCCAATGTCGACGCCGCCCTGTGGTTGATCCGCGAGGTGTTGCCCAAGATTCGCCTCGCGCTCCCTTCGGCGGTGTGCTATCTGGTCGGCAGCAAGGCGCCGGACTCGATCCATCGGCTGGCCAGCGATCAAGTCGTGGTTCGCGGCCACGTTCGCGATCTCGAGCCCTATCTTTCGGGCTGTCGCCTATCGGTGGCTCCGCTGCGCTGGGGGGCCGGAGTCAAGGGCAAGGTGACCCAGAGCCTGGCCGAAGGTGTGCCGTGCGTGATGACCTCAGTGGCGGCGGAGGGCGTCGGTCTGAAGCACCGCGTCGATGGAATGATCGCCGACGACCCTGTCGACTTTGCCAACGCGGTGGTCGAGGTCTACCGTGACCGAAGGCTCTGGGAGGGACTGTCGCAAGCCGGGCAGGAGCGAGTCCGGACGCGGTTCTCTCGTACGGTGGCTACTGAAGCTGTCGAAGGTCTACTCGACCAGCTCGAGATCGGTTGCCAGAGCTGAGGCGCTGACGATGACCTTCAAACAAGGCAACGGATCGGCGCCGCGGGTCGGTGTGGTCCTGGTCCAGCACGATCGGAGCCGGTACCCCCACACCCTGCCGCGGCTGTTCGCGGCGCTCTCCGGGCTTACCGCCGATCCGTTTTATGTCGTCGTTGACAACGCCATGTCCGGCGACTGGGAGCATCAGGTTTCGGGCTCGCTGGTTCACATCGGGGGCGACAATTCCGCCTGGGAGTTCTCGGCCTTCGACCGTGGTATCGACTGGCTCTCTCGTCGCGACGAGCCGCCCGAGGTCTATATCCTGTCCACCGACGCTTTGCCGGCCTATGGTGACACCGTACTCCAGCTCATCAACGACCGTATTCTCAACGTCTGCCGCCGCCGGCAGGCTTGTATCGGCTGGGTCGATAGCTTCATGCAGACCTGTCGCATCCTCGACTACTGCTATGAGGCCTGGCTCAGGACCAGTCTGCTCTTCCTTCCGGCAGAACGGATCGCCAATCTGCGGCCGGTCGCCTTTCCGATCGAAGACGAGCTCTTCTTCAGCAACGATCCGGGGCAGCCGTTTCTCTCCGATGCTCCGTTGAGCGAAAACCTGCAGCACCTCCTGCGCGAGTGGCTTACCACGAACCCTGCGGACGCGAAGGTGCTGGCACAAGGTTGGCACTCGCAGTTCCGGCTCGACCCATCCACGTTGGCTTTGTTTCGGGGCAAGAGCAAAGCGATTCTGCGTGAGCATCTGCTCTCGGCGCGATTGGTTGCCCTCGGCGCCCCATGCTTCGACTTTCGGGCGATCGAACGTGCCTCGGAGCTCGACCTGCTGGATGAGGCGCTCGGCGACACCGCCTGGCAGTGGCTCGGTTGGACCCGAGCGGCGAGCGTCGCGGTGAAAGCGCAGGGGAACAGCCGGAGCGGCTGGTCGGCCGCGATCAGCCATCTTGGAGCTGCGGTAAGTTCCCTCGCGCCTCGTCGCGGAAGCGGGCCGACCCTGGTGTTGCCGATGCTCGAAGATGAAGCCGCGATACGCCAGGAACTCGAGTTTTTCGAGAAGAACGTGCTGCCACTGGTGCTTCAGCGCTTCGGCGACGTTCGAATCGAGGTCGACGACGGGCGCAAATCAATTTCCGCCCCGGCGGTTGCCTGCCTCCTCCCCAGGAAAGTCTCCCCGGTGTCCTCGGCGATCGCCCGCGCCGCGGCGCAGGGCGCACCTCCGATCGGTTGCTGGAGCAAGGAGGTCGGCCGCGAGCCGGCCGATGGCCTCCACTTTTTGAAAGCCGATCGGTCGTCGGAGTATGCCGCCGCCTGCTGTCGGTTGATCGAAGAGCCGGAGCTTCGCGCCAAGCTCGCCTACGAGGCCCACCGCCTAACCGCCGAGAGCTGAACCGAGGCCCGTAGAAGAGGCGTAGCGGCGTTCTACCGTTCTACCTTGGCGGCGCGATAGGCGATACGTCCGTGCTTGATCACGGTCTTCACCGGGTTCACTCCGTAGTGGTAGGCCATGTGGAGCAGGTTGGGGGCATCCAGCAGCACCAGATCGGCTCGTTTGCCGGCCTCGATGGAGCCGATCTCTCCTCCCAGGCCGAGGCAGGCGGCGGCGTTCAAGGTGGCGGCGGTGAGGCTCTCTTCGATGGATAGGCCCAATTCGAAGACAGCGAGGACGAAAACCATCGGCAGGGACTCGGTGTAGGAGGAGCCGGGGTTGCAGTCCGTCGCCAGGGCCACCGGTACTCCGGCTTCGATCAGGCGGCGGGCTGGGGCGTAGTGGTGCTTCATCAGGAAGAAGCTGGTGCCGGGAAGGAGCACCGCCGTCACGCCGGAGCCGGCGAGGGCGGCGATGCCGGCGTCGGAGATGGCGATGAGGTGGTCGGCGGACAGTGCGCCCAACTCCGCCGCCAGCTCGGCACCGCCGGAATCGACGAACTCGTCCGCGTGCAGGCGAGGCTTCAACCCGTGGACTGCGCCGGCGGTGAGGACCCGGCGGGATTCTTCGGCGGAGAAGACGCCTCGCTCACAAAACACGTCGCAGAAGCGCGCCAGGCCCGCTTCGGCGGTGGCCGGCACGATCTCTTCGCACACCAGGTCGACGAAGGCATCCCGCCGGTCGCGATATTCGAGAGGTACCTCGTGCGCGGCGAGGAGGGTGGGCACCAGATCCACCGGGTGAGCCTCGGTCGCTTGCTGGATGGCCCGGAGTTGTTTGAGCTCGTCGTCCAGGTTGAGGCCGTAGCCGCTCTTGGCCTCGGCGGTCGTGGTGCCGTGGATGAGCATGTGGTCGAGGCGTCGGAGAACTTTCTCAGACAGCTCGCCTTCACTCGCTTCGCGGGTGGCGTGGACGGTCGCCAGGATGCCGCCGCCGGTTGCGGCGATCTCCTGGTAGGTGGCGCCGGCGAGTCGTCGGGCAAATTCGTCCTCGCGGTTGCCGGCCCACGGTAGGTGCGTGTGGGGATCCACGAAACCCGGTACCAGGGTGCCGCCTTCGCCGTCGAGGCGTGGCGTCTCGACCAGGTCGCCGTGCTGCCGCTGGCGCTCTTCGGGGGTTCCGACGAAGGCAATCCGCCCGTTGCGAACGAGGACTTCGTGGCCGGCGAGGCGGTGAACGGCCGCTTGGTGCGCGCCGCTTCGCGGGCCGTTGCCCACTGGGGTGGCGACTTCCGACAGATTGTGGATCAGTAGGTCGGTCATGGAGTCTCCGGGGGGTGCCAGTCGAGGCCGACATGGGCTCGGCCGAGGCGTCGTACCTGGTCATCGAACCAGCTCTCGATCTCCTCGCGCTGCAGGGTGTTCCCAGAATCGGGATGCGCCATCTCCGGAAAGGGCTGTCGCCGGGCAGTGGAGCGGTCGGCCAGGCCCTTCAGGGCCTGCAGCGGAAAGTCTCGCACATGGGGGAACTTCTGATTGGAGCAGGCGAGCAAATCGTCCAGGGGTATCCGCCGGCAGATCAAGAACAGGTCGAGGAAGTCGCGCCAGGAGCCGCGGCTGATGATGGCGCCGACTTTCATCAGGCCGAGGTCCATCAGGCTCGATACGGCCAGGCCGGCGTGGTGGTCGTGGGATTCGATCTGGGGGTAAGGGTAGTAGAAGAACTTGAGGCCGCAGTGCCCAGTTTCCTCGCTCCCAAAGCCGGTGCGGGTGGAGAGATAGCCATCGCGAGCCGTCTCCACTCGGAGTTTTGGATCGAAGCGCAAGAGATCCTCCATGAGATCTCGGCGATGCTGGCTGGCGAGGGTGTTGCCGGTGCTCATCAGATCGAGATCGCGTACCGGCCGATGGCACAGATGGAGGGCGAGGGCGGCAGAGCCGGCGAGGTAAAAGTCGTCGCTCCAGGGGCGCTCCGCGAGGGCGGCGAGGAGTTCTCGGCTGGCGGGGGTGAGGTGCACCGGTGAGCTAGCGGTCGAGGGGCCAGACTTCAGAGTGGGTTGCCACCGGTTCCATATCGAGCAAGAGCTGCCAGAAAGCCCGACTGCGCCGGCTCAGCTCGCTTTTCGGATGATCCGCGGCCGCTCGCAAGGCGGCCTCGTCCACCTGGGAAGCTAGCCACCGCAGGTCGTCGCCGTCACCTTCTTCGAGCAGGCGACCGGCGATGAAGGGGGACGAGGGGTCCAGCCGCTCGGCGTTGTAGCCGAAAAACCATCGGCGGGTCTGTGAGGGTAAGGGGCAGGAAGCGGGGGTCAAGCTTCTTTTTTCTTCAGCGGCAGGGTGCGCACCACGGCCGTCTCGCGATCCTCTTCCATGTCCGCTTCGAGGATGCGCTGGAACAGGTCGATGGTGTTCTTGAGCTTGAGCTGGAGTTCCCGTCGGGCCACCCGCAGGCCGTCGACCTTGCTCTCGATGCGGGTGGACTGCTCGATGGCCTGGCGCACTACCTTGTCGGCGGCGATCTCCGATTCCTTGACCATCAACTTGGCCTCGCGCTTGGCCGCGTCGGTGATCTCGTCGGACACCTTCTGGGCCCGCAGCAAGGTTTCCTGGAGCTGATGCTCGCGCTGACCGGCGTCTTCCAGGCGCTGGCGGTAGTAGCGGTTTTCGCGCCCGAGGCGGTCGATCTCAGCGAGTTGCTTGGCCAGCTCTTCGGCCACGATCTCCAGGAAGTCGTTGACCTCCTGGGGGTCGAAACCGCGCAGCTTCTGCGAGAAACGGGTCTTCTGGATTTCGAGCGGAGTCAGTGCCATTGGGTCTCCCAGCGGGGGATAAGCGCCGATTCTACCACCACTTAGCAGGGCGCTGAAAACTCCTCATCCCCTTGCAGTCCCCGACAGAAGAAAGCTAGCAGGGTAGCTGAAACCGTAGGTCGAAGGCCTGGTTCAGCACCCTGTTAGCTCTTTCGAGGGCCGAACAAGGCAGTACCTACTCGAATGTGGGTGGCACCCTCTTCGACGGCGAGTTCGAAATCACCGCTCATGCCCATCGAGAGGTGGCGCAAGCGTCCGGCCCATTCGGGACGGCGATCGAGGTCATCGCGCAGGCGGACGAGTTGCTGGAACCACTGCCGGGCGCGATCTTCGGACCCCTCCGGCGGCGGGATCGCCATCAGGCCACGGATGTCGAGATGTTCGAGGTCCGCCAGCGACCGGGCGGCCTCGGCCACGGCTGCCGGCGCAAAGCCGTGCTTGCTCTCCTCGTTCCCCAGGTTGATCTCCAGAAAGGCGATGGCCCGCCGATTCGCCTCGCTGAGATGACGGTCGAGGACGCGTCCGATCTTCACCCGGTCGACGGCGTGGAACACCTCGAAGAGCTGGGCCGCTCGCTTGGCCTTGTTGGACTGGAGGGGGCCGATCAGGTGCCATTCGAGAGCTTCGCCCGCCGCCGAAGGGGTCAGCAGATCGCGGTGCGCCTCGCCTTCCCCGACCTGGTTTTCGCCGAATACTCGCAGGCCGGCATCGCGCACCGCCCGCAGGCGTTCGGCGCTCTGTCGTTTGGAGGCACCGACCAGGGTGACCTGGTGAGGAGTTCGGCCGCTGCGTTCGCAGGCCTCGGCGATTCGCTGGTGAATCCGGCGCAGCCGGTCCGCAGCGGAGTCGGTGTCGACCCCCTCGGCGTCGACTCCATCGGTCCCGGCCCTTTCGATCCCGACCCCTTCGGCACCGACCATGGTGGTCAGACGGTGCCGTTCTCGTTCTGTTCCTCGAGGTAGAGGATGCGCTTGCAGCCATCGCATTGCACGATGGCCGAGTTGTTGCGGATGTCGACCACCGCCTGCGGCCGCACGCGGTAGTTGCAGACGGCGCAGTGCCACTCGCGGGGACCTTTGCCGCCGGGGCGCTCCATGATCCGCACCGCCGCCAGGGCGACGCCGGCGCTGCGGTCGCGGATGCGCTCGAAAAGGGAGGCGATGGGGCGCGGCACGGCCTTGCGGGCTTCGGTTTCTTCTGCTTCGAGGGCGGCAACGCGCTCGGCGACGCTCGGCTTCTCGGCCTCCCACTTGGCGAGCTCGCTGCTGTAGCGGTCGTCGAGTTCCTGGAAGCTGGCGCGCTTTTCCTCGGCTTCCTTGCGCGCCGCTTCGGCGCCTTCGAGGGCGGCGATGCCCTGCTCCTCTTCGCCCGCGATCTGGTTCTTGACGGCGTCGATCTCGGACAGCAGGGCGCCGTACTCGCGCTGGGTGGTGACGGCGTTGATCTGCTGTTGGTAGCGCTTGAGTTTTTCCTGCGCGTCCTCGATGGCGGCTTCAGCGGCGCGGCGCTGCTGGCCCGCTTCGTCGGCCTTGGCTTCCAGTTCTTCGATCTCGAGGCGGATGGCGGTGTGCTCGGCGTGCAGTTCGCTCATCCAATCGGGAATCTCGTTGAGCTGGCGGCGCGCCTCCTCGAGGGAAACCAGCGTGTGGTGAAGCGCAATGACGTTTTCGAGATCTCGGCTCATGCTCGTCTTTCTTCGCTTGCCTGCGGCATCGTGGCGGCGACTTTCAAATGCGGTCCCTCGACCTCCGCGCGACGTGGGTTCACCCGTTGCGGCCGACTGCCAGGTTTCTTGACAGCCGTGGGTCCACCTGGATTCGAACCAGGGACCTGCCGGTTATGAGCCGGACGCTCTAACCGCTGAGCTATGGACCCAAAATCCCCGACCTGGGGAAGGGCTGACTATACCATCGGAAAAACGGGAATTTCGGCCCGCGAAACGCTCTCTCCGGAGCTGTTCGGGGGTTGCCCCGGCGGCCTCCAGCTCTCGCCAACGGGCGGCCATGTGAGCCGCCTCGGGGGTCTCCTCCGGGCGGCCGTCGGAGATCGTTTCGACCCTCCCGGCCGGCAACCAAACCCGCGAGGTCTCCGCCACCGGCCCACTGCCGATGAAGGCCGGGGTGGTGGCGAAGGCATCCGGTGGGAAGGAAACCCGTCGCACCAGTTGGCGGTCGTCCTCGACCCACGAGAACAGGTTTTCGCCGGTCTCCGTGCGGTACAGCTCCGACAAGGCTCCCGCCGGTGCCGGGCGGAAGAGCGATGGCGCGATGGCGGGCGGTACCTCACCGCCGGCCGCTTCGACCAGAGTGGCCCACAAGCGGGCTGCCGCCACCGGCTGATTTTCCGGTACGGCGAGCGGCCGGTTCCAGCCCTGCGGAAAGCGGATCCACAGGGGCACTTCGATGGCTCCGCGGGCGAGGGATTGGCCGTGGCCGGCGCGGCCTTCCTCGCCCAGTTCGTCGCCGTACAGGGACGTCGCCACCACCAGCGTCTCTTCGCCCAGGCCACTGCGGTCGAGGGCGGAGATCAAGCGCTCGAAGAGGGTGTCCGCGTAGGCGGCGTTGAGGCGATAGAGGGCGCTGAGTCGTTCGCCGGCGGCGGGCGAGTCGAAGCGGTAGTCCTGGAGATCTGCGGTGGTCAGCCGCTCCGGCAGGTCGGGAGGGAGCGGTCGGTCGAGCTTCTGTTCCAGCCAGGGTCGATGGACGTAGGGGCTGCGGGGCGCGTCGAGGTCGATCCACAGGAAGGTCGGTCCTCGCTCTAGGCTTTCGAGATGGCCGGCGGCCCGGCGCGCCCGGCCGGTGGCGGCGAAGGTTTCGAATCCTTGCGCCAGGCCGAATTTCGAACGGAACCAACGGCCGCCGGAGTAGCCGCCGGTGGTGAAGCCGAGGGCCCGAAAGGCTTCGGCGAGGGTGCGGTATTCGGACCCCAGGCCGGCGCGGTCGTAGTGCAGCACGCCGTGGGACCAGGGCTGGAGTCCCGTCGCCAGGGTGGCGAGGCTCGGCCCGCTGCGGGTCGAAGCGGCGATCGCCGTGCCTCGCCAGGTCGCGGATTCGGCAAAGCTCTGGAGACTTGGCGTTGCCGGTCCCAGGGCATCGGCCCGCAAGCCGCTGAAGGTAACGAGGAGGACCGGGCCGCGGTGCACACTCGGCGCCGGCGGCTCGGCGCCGGTGCCCGGCTCCGGGTTGCCGCACCCGAGGAGCGCAACACCGAACCACAGGATCGCGAGCGCTCCGCCGCGGCCCGTCAGGTGTGCTCTTCGAATCAAGAAACCCGCCGTCGATAGCTGTCCGACAGCAGCAGAATGCGCTTGACGTAGTTGCGCGACTCTTCGATCTTCAAGCCCTCCACGAAGACGTCCAACTCGCCATCCGGGGACTGTCGCCACAGGCGTTTGATGCGGTACGGACCGCCGTTGTAACCGGCGAGGGCGAGTTCGACGTTGCCGTCGAACATCGCCAGCACTTCGCGGAAGTAGGCGGTGCCGAGCTGCACGTTGAATGCCGGGTCGGCCAAGCGGGAGCGCGACCAGCGCAGGCCGAGGCGGCCGGCGACCTCGCGGCCCGTCGCCGGCATGAGTTGCATCAGGCCACGGGCGCCGGCCCAGCTTTGAGCCTGGAGGTCGAAGGCGCTCTCCTGGCGGATCATGCCGAGGACCAAGTGCAGGGGCAGGCCCTGGTCGCGGGCGTGGCGTCGGATCAGGTCCTCGTACTGGACCGGGTAGTACAGCTCCAGAGCGCGCTCCGGCACCCCTGCCTGCTCGGCGCTGCCGAGGGCCGGGAACGCCTGCCGGATGCGACGAATGCTCTCGACCCGCTTTCCCTGGCGGGCGAAGACGGCGGATTGGTGCGCCTTGTAGGTGCTTTCGGGAATTGCGTCGCCGTGGGCCTCGATGACCGCGTCCATCTCGGTCATCGCCAGGTGGTCGAGGCCGAGATCGCTCAGCAGGAGGGCGCGATCCAGCCGCGGATGGCTCGGCCAGGGCCGCGCCGCGGCCGGGCCGGGGTTTTCCGCCGGCAGGTCGAGCCGAGTCAAGGCGAAGCGGCGGTAGAAGTCCGTCGTGTCGGCGGCGGCGATGGCGTGGAACACCTGGTCCGCCCGCTCCTTTTCGCCCAACCGCTCGAAGGCGCGGCCGGACCAGTAGGTGCCGGCGCGGCGGTAGCGGCTCTCCGGGTAGAGGGTTCCCAGTTCCGCCCAGTAGCCGATCGCCCCGGAGGCGTTGCGCCGCTCGAATTCGCGCCACCCGAGTTGCCACAGGAACTTGGCGCCGAGGGTGTTGTCCGGGTCCAGGGTCCGCAGCCGCTGGAGTACGTCGAGGGCCTGTTCGAACTGCTCCGGCTCATCGAGCAGCCGGAACATCCGCGTGAGGGCCGTTGCCGCCAATTCCGGGCGGCGGGCGGCCCGGTCGAGGTAGACCAGCGCTTGTTTCCGCAGTGCCTTCCGTTCCGCCGTCGGCAAATTGGTGCGGCCCTTGCGCGCCGTCGCGGCGTCGAGGGCCGCTTCCGCCCGGGCCAGGTTGAGGCGCCCTTCGACGACCGGGTCGGCGGTCTCCTGCGACGCCAGCACCTGGAGCGCCCGGGCGCCTCGTCGGTCGGCGGTCAGGGCGCGGGCGGCCAGCAGGCTCCAATCCGCTCCGCGCTCCCCATCGGGCAGGCTGTTGAGGGTGGTCCAGGCGGCTCCCGGCAGGTCGACCTCGATCAGCCGCACCGCTCGCCGCGTGAGGTCCGACGGTTCAAGGAGTAGTTCCCAGGCGATCTCGCCGGACGGCTGACGCAGCGCCTCTGCCAGTTCGAGATCCTGGGCGACCAGCGGCTCCTCGGTCAGCAGATAGCGGCGCGCGGAACGCAGCAAGTCGAGATTCTGTTGTGCGGTTCCGAGTTCCCAGGCGATCCGTTCCAGCTCACCGCGCAGCGCCGCCGGCAGGTCGGCCCGGCGGCCGCGCTCGATGCGCTCGGCGGCGGTGAGGGGATCGTCCCGCAGGTGGGCCAGTTCGGTGGATCGCAGCAGGGCGCGGGGGGCCAGATGAGAGGTTGGGAAGGCCGACAGCAGCGCTTCGAAGGCCTCTTCGGCGGCCGCGCCGTGTTCCGCCGCCGCGGCCGCATCGGCGAGCAGGTAGAGGCGCCAATCCTCCAGCTCGCTGCCGTTCCAGCCGGCGGCGAGGAGCTGCTCGGCGGCCTGAATGTCCTCGCAGGCGTGGGCGTGGAAACCGCGCGCCAGGCGGACGGCGGCTTGCGGAGCCTCCCCGGCGGCGGCCGCGGAGAGGGACTCCATGGCGGTGGAGCAGTCGCCGGCTCGCAGCGCCTCGGCGGCGTCGCCGAAAGGCGCCAGGTGGTCGCGCAGTGAGATTTTGGCGAGGACTCCCGGCGGCGGGGAATCGGTCGGGGCGGGCCGCAGCGCCGGGACGAACTCTTCTTGTGACGATCCCGACAAAAAAGAAGCGGTCAGGATCAGCGGGGCGAACAGGAGAAGGCGTCGAATGATGATCGGACTCACCCCAATTGAAGGTTGTGTGCGCTACATGCCGAGGGCGTTGGCGTCTCCGGCGCCCAGGATGCGCACGAGTTCTTGCTGAAAGTAGTCGGAAGAGTCGGCGATGGTCTGGCTCACCCGCTCCCGGTACATCTGGCGTGAGCGGTCGATATCGTCCTTGAGCCGGCGGTAGATATCGCCGTGACGCCGGCCTTCTTCCACTTGCTCTTCGTTGTATAGGCGGATCTCGCTGACCAACAGGCGGGCCAGGCGCCGGGCTTCTTCGTGCTCGGCATCGCCGGCGGCCTCGTTGGCAGAGGCGCTATCGAGGCTGGCGAAGGCCCAGCCGGGACCGTCGACATCCTGCGGCGGCACCACCTGAGCGCCGGAACTGAGAGTGGATTCCCTGGGATCTTCCGGCGGCGCCGCGGCGGCCGGTGGCGGATCTCCGAAGGTGCCGGCGAAGCGCGAGCGGTCGATCATCACCGTCTCCTGGCCCACCTCGCCGCCCGTCGGTGCCGGCTCAGCGACGGCTTCTTCGGTGGGTGCGTCCACTGCTTCCCCTTCGTCCGCCTGGGTGGCGGCCTGTTCGTGTTCCTCGCGCACCGCTTCGAGGTCGACGTTGCCCAGTTCGAGGGTCGAAGAGATGGGCGGCGGTTCGGCGGGAACCTCGTCCTCCTCGAACAGGTCTTCCGGCGAGGCCCCCTGGTCTTCGGCCTGCGCTTCTTCGATCTGCGCGCGACCGATCGACCCATCTCCGATCTGCGAGTGGCCGATCAGGGTCTGGTCCGCCACTTCCTGGGGCATGGACCAGAAGCTCGAATCGGCATCGGCCAGCTCCATTTCCTGGAGTTCCTCGAGGGCCGGTCCGGAATCGCCGGAGGCGTCTCCTTCCTCCGCCGCGCTTTCCTCCACCGCCGGCTCCGGTTCCTCCGGCTCGGGGGGCGCCGTCGGTGGCGGGGTGGGGATATCGGTGGTCTGGAACCCTGTTTCCTGAACGCTCGCGGCGGCGCTTTCCGAAGCGTCGGCGTCGATACTCTCGGGAGTCCCCGTCGCCGGTTCTTCGGTCGCCGGTTGTTCGGTGGCCGGTTCTTCGGTCGCCTGGGATTCTTCCTGGGCGGGCTGCGCCGGAGTCGTGGGCGCTGGAGGGGTGGCCGGCGCGGAACTGTCCCATAACGCCAGTGCCGGCTGTTCTTCCGGCGACTCGCCCTGCAGCCACAGGCTGGGGGTGGACGGACGGTCGCGGAAGGCCAGCGTCTCGATGCTCTGGGCGGCCAAGTACACCAGCGCCTGCAGGCCGGGGATGTCGAAGGAATCGTCGTCCGACGGACGATCGGCGTAGAGCGCCGCGGCGATGCGGTCGCGCAGAACCAGCGGGACGATGACCCCTTCCTGGGGCACCGGGGCTTCGAGGCGGCTGCACAGGGCGGCGCAGCGCGCGGATCCGAGGGCGATGGTGCCGCCGCTGTCGCGCAGCCGCGCCCATCCGTCGTCCGCATCGAACGGGATGGAAACGCCCCGCATGGTCTCGCCGGAGCCGTCGTCATCGGACCAACCGGCGCCGCTCCAGCCGGTCGCCTCCTCGCTCCGGGTGAGGAAGATTGCCCGCCGTGCGGCGAAGGCTCCGCTCTCCTCTAGCAACACCTGGAGGACCTCCGTCTGGCTCTGGCAGCGGTCGAATCGGCGCAAGGTGGCGAGAAAGGCCCGCTGGGCTTCGCTGCGCGATTCGCCTTTCACGGCTGCCGTCAGGGAGGCCGGATCGACCAGGCCTTCGGGGAGGGCTGGCGGCGCTTCTTCGAGGGACCGGAGGAGTTCTTCCTGGCCCTCGCGCAAGCGTTGCTTGAGGCCTTCCCGGTGCTCTTGGAGAGTCTTCTCGAACAGGTCTCGAATCTCTCCATCGAGCTGCGCAAATTTTTCGGTCAACGACATCTGAAAATCTCCCCGCGCGACGGATTCCATGAAATGCCCGAAAGGGCGTTTGATTATTGGGGACGGGCGATCATCGTGTCAAGCCGTTCGGGCGCCGAAACTACTCGATTCGTGAAGCGTTTACAGCTTGCCGACGAGCCGCTCCAAACAGGCCGCGGGGCGCGGAATCGGGTTGTCTGGGCAGCGCCCCTATGGTACCTTCCCGAGCGAATTCCCGAGCACGAGAGGAGGCGTTCAATGCAGCGTTCAATAGGTATCTGCGTAGTTTTGGTTCTGTTGTTGGCCGGTGTCGGCTGTGGTCCGAGCATCGAAGAGCAGGCTGCCGCGGCGCTCGACGCGCAGTGGGAGGAGCTTCAGCAGGCGAAGGCCTCGCTGGACGACAAGCGCGCCGAGCTCGCTGCCGCTCGCGAGGCGGCCGAGGCCGCGATGGAAGAGGCCGCGGAAGAGGTCGAGGGTGAGG